>JBCCIM010000013.1 GCA_039111535.1 Bacteroidota bacterium
CCTCCCGATATTAGCTATCGCCTGTTCAAATGCCGCTGATGGTGACATCCCGTCTGCAATGCCGGAATCAAATGCCTCCATAATATGTGTTTCCAATTCCTCAAATTGTGCATTTGAAATTGCACTCCGGTTACTAAAACTGGCCCGCCACGAAGCCAGCGCATCTTCTATTCTAAACATAAGTTTGGCCCCCATAGCTTACTCATAACATCGTTGGTAAGACCCCATTGCCTTTGCGCATCCGCGAGCTCTTTCACGCCGGCTTCCGTGATCAGGTAATATTTACGTTTCCGACCTTTCTCGGACTTTCGCCAGACCGATTGAATCAATCCCTGTCTTTCCAATCTGTGCAGGACCGGATACAACGCCCCTTCCGACCATACAATCTGCTCGTTTGAAAGGCGTTTAACGCGTTGGATAATTTCGTAACCGTAGCTCTCTCCCCGGCTTAATATGGCTAAAACCATGGGCTTAGCTGAGGCTGCGGTCAATTCTCGTGAAAGCATGTTGAACCCTTTTGCCTATATCATCTAGGCATACTACCCACACAATACCTAGATGATCCAAGTAAGCCATCACTTTATGGCATCAAGAATGAATCTTACTTAACCCGTTGATTAGCCTGTCTATATCCTTGGTATCTGTATAAGGGGCGATGGAGACCCTTATGCGCCCATTACGGGCGCTACAAACAATGTGCTGTTTACGAAGTGTTTCAACCGCTGCTACTGCATCTATCGTGTCATGCGCAAGTGAAATGATATGCGGAGCCGCACCGGAAGTAGCGTGTGGATGAAACGGACGCCAGCCATACGGATGTGCGCCGGCTACAAGTGCTAACGATAGCGCTTGCGCGTGACGCACCAGACGTGCTTCCCCTATGCTCTTCAACTGATCCAGTGCTTTACAAAGGCCGGCAATTGAGACGTACGACATCGTCGATTGGGTAAATCGGCGCGCATCAGGTGCAAACGGACTTCGAGTTGCGTCGAAAGCAAAGGGCTCTGGTGTCCCCATCCAGCCCGGTAACAATGGGTCTTTTTTGAGGAGAGCTGAAGATAATGCTGCCAGCGCAACACCGCCGTGCCCACCCAGCCATTTGTAACCGCTCGTCACCACGGCATCTGCCCCCCACTCCGCTGCATCTACAGGCATTGCGCCGGCCATCTGGGTTGCATCAATAACCAGCTGCGCATTAACACGCGCCGTTGCACGACGAAGGCGTGGGATGTCTACAACCGATCCGGTGGCAAATTGTACAGCACTTATCGCTACAACCCGCGTCTCTTTGCCAATCGCGTTTTCCAGCGTGTCTGTCAGGTTTTCAGATGCCCTGTCCTCAACAAATACCAGTTCACAGTCGCTGGCAATTGCGTATTGAATCCAGGGGCGGGTAATCGCGGGAAAGTCGCTGGAAACCAGCACAATGTTGCTCCCTTTTGGGGGCCGCAATAAAAACGGCAGTTGCCCAAGCATTTCGCTTGCTGATGCAAGAATCGCCAATTGTGATGGCTTGCAACGTAGCAACCGTGCCCCACGCTCACGCAAAGACTCAAAAAAATCGACTTCTTCCTTGTCGGTCATGTTGAGATTACCATGCCGGCCAATTTCATCCAGAAACGTGTGCATGGCCTGCGCCGCTGGCTGCCCAATCAACCCGAGTGATGCCTGGTTTAAATACGTATGCTGATCAAGTGCAGGATAATCTGATCGAGGGAAAAGTGCAGCTATCACGGCATCTTACCTTGCAAACGGGTGGTATCCTGCATCATGCGGGGTCCGGTGTATTGAAAAGCTTGTAGAAAAACCGGCCGGTGATAAAGTAAATGACAAGAATCAGGAGTGCGCCGGCAAAAATACCATTTTCGGTCAAGCCTTCAATCCCGTATTCCCAGAGAAAGAGCCCCAGTGCAATGGTGCCCTGCAACAAGCCGTAGGCAATATTTTGCAAATTGCCAAAACCAAACGCACTAAACATTTGTGCTTTCCAGGTGCCCAGCACAAAGTGGGGCATGGCATTCATCAAAAAGAATCCTATTAGAAAATCTATCAGACTCATAGTAATCAAACCGGAAGTTTCAGGGTTTAAACGGGCTTCCAGTGCCCGTTTCCAAAAATTGCTTTAAACTGCCAAGGAAGTAGTCCCATCCCTGCTCGCAAATATCATAACATTCCAGCGACGGCACAAGTCCGTTGTGTGTAAACGTGACATGACTTCCCTCTGAGGCAGCTGAAATTTCCCATACTATTGTTGTCCCTTCCCACTCGTCACTTTTTGATAAACTGGTGAGATTATGGATGGCCTCGGTAACATGCCAGGCCAGTAGACGTTCGGGTTCTGCGCTGGTCACTTCCATCTGCCACGAGGTTCCTTCCTCAAAACGGACGGTAAGTTGGTCACCGACCTGCGACGCTTCATTGGCGCGTGTAGTCCACCAGGCATTGATGTGCAAGGTGATTGCGGTGTAGACCTGTGCCGGAGATGTAGCAATCTGTATTTCGGAGGAATAGCTTTGATTGGGCGACATGGAGTGAGGAGTGAGGAGTGAGGAGTGAGGAGTGAGGAGTGAATTTATGGGGCTGGGGTTATATATAAAATTGGGAAGTACCATATCGTGTGTGCATTTCAGCTATGATTTCAAAATCCGGTATTTGGGTCAGCGTTGTGGCGACTGCGTTCGATTTTATGGATCCGCTCCAGCCCTGCGCCACTTATGCAGAGCCGCTGCTTTTTGTCCGCCAACAATTGTTGCGTCCAGTTTACAAGTCCGCCATCGGACAGGTTTATGCGCGCGCCATCCTCTTCTAAAAAAATCTTGAACTGGATTCCTTCGTAATACCCATTGGCCGGGTCACGGTCTTCCACTTGTATACGAATCTCAGGATACCTACTGGATATCATCTGCTGTGTGGTCTTAACCTGTTCTTTCCAGGTCGGCGTCACATAGAAATCCAGGGAAAGCTCGTTTTGCTCAAAATATTTGACTACCTGGTCACAATGAAACTGCAGGTGTTTGTCGACTAACGCTTGTTCAAATTGTGCAGGGTTTTTCTCGCGTCCTCCCGAAACCATACAAAACAAACCGAAGTGGGCAGAGAAGGTGGGATTGTCAAAATATTGGCTCCGTACGTGCTGATGTGTTGTACAATACTGCTTTACCATCACCGGCGTCTTGCGCAACGCATCAGCAATTTTAAGCGCCAGTACATTGGTTGCATCAGAAACAACTTCTACGCCCCGCAAGGCGCTTACTACGTTGTTTTGATCAACACAGCCAAATGCGGCACTACTCCCCAATGGCGCCACAGGCGATAACTGGACAGCAGTAAATCCTATCTGTTCAGCCTGTTTGAGCCATGATATCTCCACTTCTTTGTAGGCAATCGGGTCAATTTGCGCAGCATCACAAAACCTGTTGGTCCGGGCAAGCTGCAACACATCGGTAGGTGTCAGCTGCGCCACCCGCTTTTTGAAAAGTGCTAACAGAAAAGAGTTTAGTTCAGAACCAGACAAGAGCCTACTCATGTTATCGACCAGGCTTTCAGCGTGCAGTTTTTTTTCTATTTTTTGGATCAGACGCTTCATAAATTATCCAGACTATTTACCGGGTGTAGGAGGCATAAAAGATGCTTACCGAACCGGTTGCTACTCTTCTATAACCGGCAGATATGCGCGCCAGGGGCCGATCTCGTTGCTGTACTGTTTTGCCATGACACGGGCGATTTGACGAATATGGCTCAAGTCATGCGCCACCCAGGTTGCCAGTAGTTGTTGCAGCGTCACTTCACCAAAATCAGGGTGTATTCCAGTGCGCTGGAGGTCAGCCGGCGCCAGATGCATAGCAACCAGGTGCCGGATGTTTGTATGCCGTAACGCCTTGAAGCTAGCCAACAAATCGTCGATAGTTTTACCTTTTGATTCTTCGAATTGCGCAAAGCGGTCAAAGGCAGGGAAAGGTGTCGGGTTGCCTGCCAATATGTGTTTGGCGCGCGGGATCCAGTCGGTTTTTTCTCCATGAATCAGGTGGCCCACTACATCAAACGGACTCCATGTATCCGGGCCTTCGTTTACAAGCAACCAGCTATCCGACAAACCCGCCAGCCATTGCTCCAGCACAGCCGGCGTCCGTGCCAGGATCTCTATTGTCTTATCCAAATCAAACGACTTCATGCTTTTATTCGATGCGGCTTTCGTACAGGCTCATTGCCTCTAGATATTGCTCTGCGCCTTCTTTAGTCAGATCGTAGATAAAGCCTGACAGATGGGTATGGTTTGAATCAATCCACGCCACCATGGAATCGCGACGGGCTTCCCATAGGCCCCAATCCGCCTCTGGGCATTCACCTACCAACAGCTTGTTGATTTTACGGTCCTGGAATGAAAACGTCATTTCACACGCCAAGGGATTGTTTTTCAGATAGGCGTAGCGCACAGATGACGAAGCAACGCGAACACGAATGCCTGCGTCAACTTGCTCCAGGTTTTTGATGTCGTAGGTAGACGCAAATACAGAATCCCACTGAAACATCGTGTAGTGATCCGCTCTTGATTGTTTTCGGGTAAAGTCTCCTTCAATCACGACAAAAGTGTCGGCCATTAAGGCCGTTACCTGCTGAAAATCGCCCGCATTCAGGCCAGCGTAGTAGGATTGAACAGCTTCGGTTTGGGATGTTAACTCACTTTTGCATGCCGGCAAAATTAATACAAGAAGTGCGAGAAGCACTGGCAACAAACGATACGTTTTAAAGAATCGCATAGGCATTTCTAAACAACAAAAGGTAGAATACAGTGAGCAGAAGTAACGTGTTTGCTTTTACGTAGTTATCAACATAGGGTTGTATTCGTTGTTATTTGACTCCCCCGGTCATCGGTCCGACAGGCGTTCTTCGGCTGCAGCGCGCCGAAAGCACAAGCCCGCGACGAATAAACAAGCAATGAAAACCAAATGCAAAATGATGAAGGTAGCAAGTGGTGGCGTACTCCCATCAAGATGCCGGCCCATTCCAATCGCCACAATCGGCACGATGACGAGGAATTTTGCCATTACAAACGCAGTATACATCATGCCGATGGGTTTAAAGCGCACCATAAGTGCCCCCACCAAACCAATGGCCAGGACACCCACATACATCAGGTTCGCCGGATCGTCCGAGTCACCAATAATGCCGACAGCCAGATTCATCCAGATAATAAACAGGCTGCAGGCTATCAGCAGTCCGAAAGCGTACTTGTAGGCACTGGTATGCGTTTTCATGGCATCGAAGGTTCTATTAAAGCACGCCACTTTACAAAGCAAAGTACTTTAACAAAAACACAATTACAAATCACACGATTTAGGGGGCAGCGCTGGCAGATGGCCGACCAAAACCTTCAGCCACCAGCCAGTTGAGCATTGCCTCGTGATAGCCTTCCGCGTATGGCGTGTTACCATCTTGCGCCTGCATCTCTCGGACGCCGCCCGTTTTGCTTTGCCGCATGTTGTGGTTGGCATCGGGAAAGGTTTGGATGGAGAGGGCAGCGTTGGGGTTTTCACCGATCGTTTGCCGGTAAAGCCGGGCGGTGCTGCGCCAGTCTACGTTTGTGTCTTTTTCGCCAAACAAAGCAAGCACCGGTTTATCAAGGGAAGCCAGCAATTGCCGGAAGTCAGGCACGTACACTTCCAATTCAGTCTGCTCATCCACAACAAAGGCTCCTGCCTCATAGCCGGCTTTATACGCCAGAAATTCTGCTTCGGTAGCGACACCGTTCCATCCCAGAAGCGCGATAAATGGATCAGCACGCAGGTTGGGCGCGGCATCCAGATACTCCTGATAGGTAGCGTCTTGCCAACCGGTGTTAAATTGTGCCTGCCACTCCCCGACCAACTGCTCTGTTTCTTCAGCCGTCCGCCCTTCTATAGGAAAATTAGATGCCAGCAGGTAGCGGGCATTTTCTTTGTCGTCTGTGCCACTAACCGAAATCCAGAAATCAATGGCCGGCTCAGCCTGCATAGCGAGGGGAGCAATCCAGCCAGCGCGGCTTATCCCCCATAATCCAATTTTATCACTCCCTTTAACATTGCGGTCTTGTAGCGCACGTACGGCAGCGACCACTTCTGCGGCGCTACTTTCAACCGGTTGGTTGATATCAAATTTCCCTTCACTCTGTCCACACCCGGGTTTATCCCACACCAGGGTATTGATGCCAAGCCCGGCAAACCGCGTGCGCAGGTTGTAATACCAGTTTTGCTCGACCACGTTGGTTGCGCCATACCCGTGCACCAGGATAATGGTAGCAGTGGCCTCCTGATCCTCCGGGCTATCCAGCATCCCCACCAGCTTGTTGCCGCCGGCGTCAAAACTGAACAAATCCGTTTGCATGGTTTCACTTGAAGAAACACCCGAATCAGTTAGCTCAGGATCTGTGGTAGATTCGGTACAGCCTGCAAACAGCATCAACAAAAGAACAGGAAGGGTGCGCATCATATTGGTGGGTACATGGGGTGAACAATTTGGATAAATCTATCCCTACGAAAGAACCCCAAAAGGTTTGCGTCTCAAACGCCTTCAGGCGGAAATTCACAGTACCAACCGGTACCTTCATTCGCTAAAAACCGGTCTACGCAGTGCACCGGCTGTACCGCTATCTTCATCCAACTACTACTCACCAAAACACAGCACAGCGATGCGTACCCGTATCAACTTTCTCGCTACGTCTTTTTGTATGATGGCTTTTTGCTTATTGGCCTCGCCGGCAATGGCCCAATCTACCGCCCCAAACAGCCGGCCCGACGTCCTCCCTATGGCTTGCGAAGAAGACCTGGCGCTCAGCGCAGCACCCGTCCATCTCAGGCCTGAGGCTACCGTTTATGCCTTGCGGGAAGATGGGTACATAAAAATTAACGCCGGCACCAATGGCTTTTCCTGCATTGTAAATCGAGACCACCCGCGCGTCCTCAAACCCACGTGTTTTGATGCAGAAGGCAGCGCCACGATTATCCCCAAAATTCTGCATGTAGGCGAGCGTCTCATGCAAGGCATGCCGGTTGCCGATATCAATAGCGAAGTCAAAGCCGGATTTGAATCGGGTAAATTTGTCTCCCCACAGCGGCCTGGCATTGCGTACATGTTATCCCATTACAATCGGCCGTATAACCCGAGCACGGATAGCCTCGCCTGGTTTCCACCCCACTTGATGTTCTACGCGCCAAACTTGCAAAACGAAGATATTGGCGTCTCCTGGGCAGCCATTCAGGCAGACCACCGGTTGCCATTCATCGGGTATCAGGGGCCACATGGCTACATGATCTCACTGGTTGAACATCAGAACCGTCCACAAGAGCATCCATTGCCCCATTGCCCCGCCTGGGTAAGCGAAGGCCCCCCCGCCTTGCCCCATACACACTAGCAGGATACGCGCTGGAGATTATCAGCTTTTTAAAAGCGCCAGTTCTGCTTTTAGCCGTTCATTTTCTGCAGCAATGTCCTTGAGTTGCGCATCAACATACAGTTTCACTTTATCCGTACTTACCAGTTGAGGGATGTACTGCGGACAATTCCAGTCGATGGCAACAACGTCAATTGTTGCGATTCTTTCGACCCGTCCTTCTCCTGGCGTCTCTAATCGTTCAACAACCGCAGGATCAGCATCTTCAAGTTTAACCATTTTCAGGTGCCCCAGGATTTTGAGGCGGGTGCGGTATTCGTAGTCCATGAGAATCAACGCGACCCGGTCGTTCTTTACCGCGTGCCCCATCGTGACGTATTGCCGGTTGCCCCGGTAGTCAGCAAACCCTAACTGGTTTTTGCCCGTGGCCTTCAGGAAGCCTTTTGGACCGCCACGGTGTTGCACATAAGGCCAACCAGATGGCGATACAGAAGCAATGTAGAAGCTTTCACGCCTTTCAATAAACTCAAGCGTCGCGTCATCGAGCGCTTCTGCAGTGCGAGACGGGTAGACGGCGGCGTATTTTTCTCCGGTGCCATCAAGGTCTTGCAAGGCGCGCACATCGTCTACAAAAAGCAGGTCAGCGTAATTTTGCATAATGGGTTACCGGATCATTGGGATTTTGTTGAACACCTGTGATGATTGGTGGCCCTATGTAGTCCGGTTCCAGTCGATAAAGTTACAGATTGCCGAGTGTCGAATGCCGAGTGGAGGGCTTGTACAGGCCCTCTCCTCTTAGCTGTACGCTATGCCGCCGGCGAACCCAGTTGGGTAGCCATGTACCAGGTATTGCCGGCAGGGCCGCGGACGCCGGAGCGGCGCTCAGCGGCATCTTCGTCCAGCTTGGGTGCTTGCACGCTGGTCCCACCTGCAGCCAGTGCGCGGGTATATGCCTCAACTACATCGGGCACATACACATGTAATATAACTGGAAAGGCCTGAATGGTATCGGTGCTATCAGCCAGCATCACAATAGAATCATCGATCTGTATTTCAGCGTGCTTGATGACGCCACTTTCTCGATTGTACCGGCGGGTAACGCGGGCATCAAACGTACCAGCGAGGAAGTCAATTACACGTTGAGCGCCAGCCGCAATGACGTACGGCGCAAGACTGGGATACCCTTCAGGTTTGAATTTCATGACTTTGCATAAATTGATTGGCAAGACCCGACAAGGATACGTCCACTGGCTGCCAACCCGTTGTCACCTTTACTTGCTGGCCGTTGCGATGTACCGGTCTACCTGATGCGCCATAACACCAAGCGGCACGGTACCGTTGCGCAAAATGGCGTCGTGGAATTCGCGGATATCAAACGCGTCACCCAACGCGGACTCTGCTTTTTGACGCAATTCGACAATTTTCAGCTCCCCTATTTTGTACGCCAATGCCTGTCCGGGCCAGGAAATATACCGATCAACCTCTGTGTTGATGTTATGCTCGGCAAGGGCTGAATTTTCGAGAAAGAAGTTGACGGCTTGCTGGCGGGTCCAGCCCATGGCGTGGATGCCTGTATCTACAATGAGCCGGCCGGCGCGCCACATTTCATATGTCAGTCGCCCAAAACGCTCGTAGGCATTTTCGTAGATGCCCATTTCTTCGCCCAAGCGTTCACAATAGAGTCCCCATCCTTCGCCAAACGCGCTGAGATAAAAGCGGCGGCGAAATTCAGGCACGTTTTTCAGTTCTTTACTGAGTGCAATCTGGTGATGATGTCCGGGTACCCCTTCATGCAGCGCAAGGGCGGGCAGCGTGTACAACGGCCGTTCTTTCAGGTTGTAGGTATTGACCATAAAAAGACCCCCTCGCACACCGGGGATGCCACCCCAATAGCGGCCCGTTGTATAATTGGGTGCAATCGCATCGGGTACAGCACGGACGCCGTAAGGATCGCGGGGCAGGGTTTTGAAGAACGCCGGCATCACTTCATCCGTACGCTTGGCAATCCAGGCCGCCTCCATTAACAGTTCGCGCGCTGACTGGGCATAGAACTGCGGATCTGTACGAAGAAATGACAGGAATTCTGCAAAGGTGCCAGCAAATTCCACCTCTTCGATGATTGCTTCCATTTCAGCGCGAATGCGCGCGGCTTCGCGTTGCCCGATGGCATGGACTTCTGCTGCCGTGAGATCCAGTGTTGTGAAGTATGCAATCAAGCTTTGATAATACGCCTCGCCATCAGGTAAGTCCGACGCACCCAGTGTTGTGCGGGCAGCCGGCGTATACTCCTGCGAGATGAACTGGTAAAGCGTTTTAAATGCCGGCAGCACCCTGGATTGGATGATTTCCCGTCCCTGTGCAGTCAGCGCTGCTTGTTGTGCATCCGGGATGTTTTCCGACAGGCGCTGGAACGGCGAAAAGAATACGCTCTCTTCGACGGCATCCACAGCCAGCGCTGCAAAGGACGGTTCAATTTTGGCCATGATGGCTGCCGGCTGCGTGTATCCATCGCGGAGGCCTACCCGCATGTTGTCGATTTGCTGGTTGATATGCGCAGGGATGGCAGCAAGCCGGCGCAAGTATGCTTCCACCTGTGCTTCATTGTCTGCCCGCGTACTTTCCACAGCGCCAGAAAGGGCCGTATGAAAACCACTGTCGCTCAAAAATGGAATACGCCAGGCCTTACGTGCTGCTGCCCTCACCCGATCTTCGAGAATGAACTTGAACAGGTCGTAATTCAGCCGGCTTTCATCGGACAGCGCCTCGTAAGAAATCGCAGCAAGGCGTTCCAGAAATCGAGCATCTTGTTGCGCCTGCGCCGCCACGGCTGCTGGTGACACATCGATGATTCGACCAGCGGCCTCTACATCTCCCATCGATGCTGCAAGCCCCGGATTGCCGGCTAACCTTGCCTCCCATTCGTCTGTAAATAACGTGGTGAGGGTTTCTTCAGCTGTTTGTGCAAGGACGGCTGTAGCCGGCAACAGGCAAAACAGGAGCATCATCAACAGGCTCTGGCGGCTGTGAAGGCAAATGAACATGTGCATGTTAACATGGATTAAAGAATGGGTTGGCTCCAATGTACTGGTTGTGGCGCTTCATCGCTGCCGGAGCCTTCGTAATGCTCAAGATGCAGACGCTTTTTGCATCACACATGCCCATAAAGTAAACGACACGGACCCTTCTTTCATTTCCCGCTCGCTTGCGATGGAGAATCTTCCAACTTCCAATGCATCAACAAACCGCTGACGTGCGTCGGCACCACCGGGAAGCCCACCGTCTTTCACAATTACAAACACACCATCTCTCCGCAGTATCCTGTACACCTCAGCCAGGCCCTTTGCTCTATCTACCCAATGATCAAACGAATCAAAGGCCAGTACCACATCAGCGCACGCATTCTTGAGCGGCAAGCTTTCAGCTGCCCCCTGCAGGTAAGTAATCCTTGCGGCAGCAGCGTGAGCTTGCGTATGCGCTTTGGCAATTTCTACCATCCGAGGCACCGGATCAATACCGATCAATTTACCCTCCGTAACGTATTGGGCGGCATGTCGCAAAGCCGCACCGGTACCACAACCAACATCCACAACATCAGCTTTAGCAGGGAGCGTTAGCGCTTCAATTGCCAGCCTGTTGGTCGGGTATTCGCCGTAGTGCTGCGCGTACCATTCAGCTGTTTCGTTGTCCCACTTGCTCATGATTTTTAGTTATTCTGTACTCAGCCAGGTAAGCATCGCCGTTCCGGGCGCAGCGTTGACACCTATGTCTGAGATCATTTCCCCCTATCCCCTTGGAGGCCGGCAGGTCTAAACAGCGAATTACAAGCAGAGCATCTTTTGATGTGATACTTTCTGTTGCCCGGACACAACTGAATAGCCCCGCTTTTCATAGAAGACACGCGCACCTTTTGCGTCGGTGTAAAGGCGTAATTTGTGAAATTGACCGCCCGCCGCGGTCTCGATGGCGTCTACTAACCTTGATGCGACACCTTTACGTCTAAACCCTGGGTGCACAAAAAGTCTTCGGATTCTCCCAACCTCACCCGAAGATGCGTAAGGATCAACATTGAGGCCGACAATACCTGCCAACTGCCCTCCCGAACGTGCCACAAACAGCGCTTCACCAGGTTTATTAAATCTATTCGCGCCCGATACAAATTCATTCTGTAAGCGCAAAACATTTCGAAACCCCTCAGTAAGTGCCAACATGACAAGCTCATCAATTTGATTTGGCAACACGCGTTCTTGTGAGACATTAATTTCCATAGGACCTGGCGACAAATTGTGCAAACAGCACCGTACGTCCTACAGCCAACCTGCATCAACCGTTGCCAGTCGAAATGCGCGCGTGGTGGGATTTACTGAGGAGTTTTAACGATACAAATATCACCCACCCAAAGACAACCACAAGCACAAGTCGATGTGCAACAGGTGCGGTGAAAAGGTTAGCCGCGGTGCCAACCATTGGAAGCACAACAAGAACGCCGGCGATATTGGCCCCGATGCGCATACTTTTCTCAAGCGGCCCTGTCTGCCCCATCCGCGCAAGCGCAAAACACCAGCCTGCGAGTGCGATGCAGATCGAAACGAAGTGGGCTTTTGATAGCGGTGCATCTGCGTTAGCAAAATCGGCGGGAATGGCGCCCAGGGTAAAACCAAGGCCGGCTGCAACAAGACAACCGCCGACAATACGGTCGTTGATAGTACGTCCAAACGTCCATCCAAAAGCAGAAAACAGGATGCCCACAACCACAAATCCAATTGCATTCCACCAGGGCGCAAGCGGTTGCCCAAGCGCGCCGAGCTTGCTGATATAGTCATACCACAGGGCGTAGTCAGGCGTCAGCATCGCAATAACGAAGAATGCGATAATGAAAACTGCAGCAGCAGCAAGGCCTAGATATGCAGTGGGCAGGCGCATTAAGTTCTCGTGACGTAGTTGGCTGGCGACCTGGGCATCTCGCTTCAGGTTGCGCTGGGGTCACAAGATACCAAACTATCCCGCATCTTCCTTATAGGCGCGTACTTCATCTACTTCGAGGCGAAAAGGACCATCAATCCCGTCTGCGATGAAAAAGCCGATGCGTCCAACGTTGGTCAGGTCAATGGCAGGTGCGCGTACGGGCCGGCCAAAAATTGTGGTACCAAGTGCGCTGAATGGTACGCGTACCCAGGTCCATTCCTCGGTAGTTTCAAAAGGTGCCCGGCGTGAAACGGTTCTTCCCCGAAATCGGGTGCCATCATCAACTGAAACTTCGAAGGTCCTGCCTCCCCCTCTAACACGCACTTCAAGCCCATCAAATCCGTCGATGTTTAGCGATTTAAAAACGCGAACCGAGGTGAAGCCTCCTCCCCGGGTGACCAATGTGCCGGTAAATTGCATCGCGCCTTCTTCAATCGACACATACCCCTTTGAGCGTCCCCCCATCACGCCATCGTTTACAATACGCCAGGAGGCTTCGTCGATCGTGTTGAAATCAAACAGTTTCATGGTTTCGGGAGGATTGGGCAACACAGCATCACCCATACCACCCCAAGCCAGTGAGAGTATCATGATTGGGAGTATTAAAATCGGCATGGGTAGGAGGTATTGGATTGAATAGTTCAATGATCTAGCCCTGGCACGTTCGAGAACGCGCTAGTAGATAGGAGCGACTGTTTATCCTGATGTGTATCGGCGGCTGGTTTATCGTGGATAACCAGTGTGCAAACCGCCAACAACTACTATACCCCGCAGTTCGGGAGAATAACCAAGGGAAAAACGGATACGCAAACGTCCTTTATCATCATCAAAGTACTGCGCCAATTGTAACCCCACTGCAGATATGCGGTAATGGGCCCCAATGTTAATACCCAGGCAGTAGCCCTCTCGGCAATTTTCCAACAAGCCGTGTCGTTCATTACGATAGAATATACCTACACCCAGGCCGCTCTTTTCTTTCTTATAGATGGGCATTTGTAATACTGCGGCTACATTTTGCGCAGCATTCCCGGAAAGGGTCATGAATACTTTATCTGCGTACGCGTATGTATAGTCGAGACCAATACCACCACTGCCCAAAGCTACGCCGAATGCACCCAGCTTCATGGGGTGAGCGTAGGAAAAAGAAATCCCGTAGTAATTCCGTTTAGCCAGTGCATCGCGTGCTCCTTCATGCTTGTGCGTATCAACCGCGTAGGCAAGCATATTCCGACTCACGATGGATGAATTCAGTGAAAATCCTTTCCCATTATTTCGATCGGCCACATTGGGCTCAAACAGCAAAACTTCGCTTTGCGGCGTATGTAGTGCAGCACAGCCTGATGATAAGATGGCAAGAAAAAGTATGAATACGAACTGTTTCATTTGATACGAGCTTGTGATAGCCTTCCTGAACTGCACGCAGGCGTCCACCCTCCAAACTCCTAATTATCGTACCAACGGTTAAGCAGCATATCTCCGGTAGACATGTATTCGAAAGGATTTTTCCCTTCCCACTGAATTGCGTTTAATGCCGTGCCCCCATCAGGTTTGACATAGAACCGAAATTCCCAAACAAGGGGTGCACCTTCATGGTAGCTGATATAGGTTCTCCTGAAATAACGGTCACTCCCAGGCAAGTAGCTTTCATCGATCAGGTCATAGCTATCAAGCGCACCATAGGAACTCGCCGGCGGACTGATTAAGATCACATCCAGTTGCGACTTGAATTCGTTGGTCTGTTGTACCTTTGTCGTTGCATCCCAATTATACCCTACCTGGCCCGTAATCCACTCAGCAATTTCCTGGCTTTTGCCGGCTTTCAGGTTTGTAAATAAGGTGGCAACCATATCTTCAGCCGCCGCCTGGGCAGCCAGCTTCGGCTGCTTGATTTCTGCACGAAAGTTTTGTGCCTGCAGTGTTGTTGGGACAACGAGGCATAACAGGAAAAAAATGCGTACGAAGTGCTTCATGAGGCTCGGGTTTTAAACTAACAGAATAACATTATCCTTTAACAACAAGCCAATCAACACATCTGCACAGCATTACTGAAAGTGCAACTGCTGTACCCAAAGCAGCAAGAGCGTTAAGGTGTCCGCAAGATTTTCTCCATCTTGCGTCCTTTGGCGAGTTCGTCCACCAATTTATCCAGGTATCGCACCTGTTGGGTCAGGGGTGTTTCTAATTCCTCAACACGATACCCGCATATAACACCTTTAATCAGGTTTGCATTCGGATGAAGTGTTGCCGCTGCAAAGAACTGCTTGAACGTAGCGCCATTGTCGATCATCGTTTGCAGCTTTGCCTCGTCGAATCCGGTGAGCCATGTAATGACCTCATGCAGTTCATCAACGGTCCGCCCTTTCTTTTCCACCTTCGCGACGTAATGCGGATAAACCGAACCAAAAGTCAAGGTGCCGATACGTTCATCGTGTTCTGGCGTAGTCTTCATGTTTGGGTATGCAGTTTATGATAAAAGTGCAGATTTGAAGTGTCTGTTTAGTCGATGATGTAACAATCCTTGATTCGCATCAACAATCAAACAAGCAACTTAAACCCGCCATATCCCATCCTGTTGGCATCAAATACAGGATTTGACGAATCGAGCAATGGACCAACCAAATCAACCATCCTTGGGTCCCCAAGAACACGTTCATTTGCCAGATCACGCGCTTCACGAGAGGCAAAGGCAACCCATCCGAATATGATGGTTTCATCTGTTGAGGCGGCTACAAGATCAGGAAATGGACGCGTCCCCTCCCGCGTCAAATCATCCCCCACGTATTCGTGATAATCAAGCGCGCCATGTTCTTTCCAAATGTTTGCGACGGCTTCAACCACCCTTTTATATTCTTCTAGCCGGTTGGTCGGAATGGGGAGGACAAATCCATCAATGTAATGTGCCATCGTTACGCTCGTTTTGGTGACTGGTGTCCGTTCTTTCAGCCGTTTGCAGGAAAGGCTACGGGACTGAATCGAATGACCTGCTACTTGAAGGTTTGTGTCTTTATTAGCTCGCCGGCCTCATCGTAAACCTTCCAGGTGCCCTTCTTCTTGCCGTGTTCAAAGCGGCCTTCATCCCAGAGATGGCCACTGGTATGGTATCGTTTCCATAAACCGTGTTTCTGCTCGTCATCGTCGAAGCCGCCGGTCGCTCGCCGTTCGCCAGTCTTGTAGAACCACTTCCATCGACCTACAATCTTGCCGTCCTTGAAGCTACCAGCCGACTGCATTTGGCCATTGTTGAGAAAGTACTTCCATTTTCCAGATTTCTTGCCGTTGTCGAACTCCCCTTCGCAAGAGACAAGACCATTCTTGAAAAAGAGTTTAAAAGGGCCATTTTTAGGATTGCCGTCCTCATCGATTCCAGAGATGTCTTTCATTGAATCTTGCTGGTTGGTGCATTTGTTGGGATGGATAGGCCTGCGTGTTAGTGAAGCATGAGCCGCCTAACGAGCCCGCGTAACTCACCTGCAATGCCTGCACCTGCAACGGTTGGTCAGGTACACAACGGCTAACGTTACGCTTTTGGTCGGGCACATGGCGTTGTTATGCGAACATGCCTACAAAGCAGCCAAAAGTGATAATACGTCTTTTCGCCAAATCTCAAAATCTTCTTCCGATTCTTCCCAAAGCTCCCTCAATTCAGAATTTTCTGCCAGAACCCTTTCGACTGCCGCCACTGATTTTACGTTTAATGACGAAGGGACAAGATTTTTGTGTTTTGTTACCCACTTCAATGCTTCTTCTGACAAAGACTCTCTTGCCTGGCCTTGTAACGCCAAGA
This sequence comes from Bacteroidota bacterium, assembly GCA_039111535.1. Classification (NCBI taxonomy): domain Bacteria; kingdom Pseudomonadati; phylum Bacteroidota; species Bacteroidota bacterium. Next base: position 16,113 of record JBCCIM010000013.1, read on the forward strand.
CTATCTCCGCAGCTGCTAGAATTTCACATCCTTCTGGCGCTTCGAGGTATGCCACCTCGGCACTACCAAACGTGGATTCAATCAGTGAGAGGTCAGATACTTCCTCAAGGTCATACAACCAGTCACAAGCAGCATCGTTTTCGAATGATTTATGGCCCCATGTACCCATTTTGTAACCCTCATTTTCTCAGTTTCGTTGTCCATCCTATTGAATTCAGAACCAAAAACGATGGTTGATTCAAGTAGGATAGCGTGACATGGTGAAAAAATAATGGGCCCTACCGACAACTCTATGTCATAGCTGCTGTGTACATATACATAGCATCCTGGCGCTACGGCAAAAGTAAAATGCTTGCGGTATTACGCTCTCCCGAATCAGCAATAACGTGAAGAAAATATACCCCGCCCGTAAGATGTTCTCCTGGTTTCCAAGTACGCTTCCAGACCTGTCCGTTCACAAGAACCCTGTTTTCAGAAAACACTACTCTTCCCAGAACATCGAAGATTGTAATGTTATAGACACCCTGTTTGATAGCGCTTAATTCAATATTAATTTGCTCCCTAAAAGGATTGGGATAAAAAGAATTTTTTGGTAGGTGCCTTGTTTCCGGCCCAAGGTCCTCAAGACCAACTAGACTAACAATGCGGGATGTTTCGCCAATGCTGTGTCCATTGACAATAGTACCTACAAAATTAAGCCCCGGAGACGAGCAGTCCCCGGCATAGCCAACCTCATAAATAAACTTGCCACAAAAGACTTCGCCATTAAATCCTAGCCCCGCAAAAAGATGAAGTCTCATTTCCTCACCCACTCGTGTTGTGTCTAAATAGACGTCAGCATAGCCAGCTCTTTGTGTTGAACCGGTAACAGCGTACCTTGACTGTAGGCTCCCGTCATAAGGAATGTTGACTGAAAAAATAGAGCGCGGCTGTGTAGTCCAAAGGGTGTCCTCTCTTATAAAATCGGTTGTGGATAGCACATAGAAATCATCTGTCAATCGGCGCCACGCATCTCGGGGAGAGCCACCGGGACCATTATATTCAAGAACTGAAAGTTTAGTCCATTGGACATCCTGTACCAGCGTATCGGTTGTTGTTGAGAGAATATAGGACCTGAAGCGGTCGCCGGTTTCATAGTGCCAATAGTTGCCTGTTTCAAGGGGGTACCATTTTGCTGCATCAAGAGCAAATGTTTGAGATGTGGCTTCAATGAACGGAACAGAGATGGACAGAAAGAGCAAACAGAAAGAAAAGCATCGTTTCATGGCATTGCTGTTTATGATTGGCCGCAGAACGGTTCACCGCTCAGGCGTCAGGCCTGAGGGCAGAACGGTGATTGGAAGTTGTAAGCGTCCTGCAAAGCAAAGTGTCATGTGATGCATGTTGCAATGCTCGCGAGCACCTTCATCGTTTTTTAAATGGATTTTCAGAGCAGTGCGCAAGCGTGGTTCTTCTGTAGGCGTCAAAACTGGCTATCCATCCATTGGCTGATCTTTTGATTCGCAGCCTTCATTTGCTCAACATTCTCCGTGTCAGGGTTTCCCATTTCATCGAGTAGTCCGTAGCGCCGGGCACGGTTGCGCTGGTAGGCGCCACAGAGATGAAATCCTACACATCCGGGATTCTCGAACAACGCCGCTAATGTCTCCGCATACCATGCGCCTTCATTGCGCGTGTACTCGCCTGGGACAGTCTGCCATTTCATCCGGGCTGCGTCGGCAAGCAGCACAGGTTTTCCTGTTTTTTGGTGCCATGCCCGGAGATGCTTCACAGGATCGCGAAAGTCCTGGAAGGAAAGCACGTCGACGTAGGGCAGTGCTGCATTAACCACTTCATCCGCGATGGGCGCATTGGCCTCGTAGCGATCGCCGAGTATCAGGTGGTTTTTATCGTATCGCCGAATGGCGTCATGTGTGGTTTTATAATAGCTGCTTGCCAATTCTGTCAGTTCCTTTCGGCCGGCTTCTGTCTTTAAAAGATCAGGGTCGAAAATCGGACCGCGCCACGCATTCGTTGGTCGCTCATGAATCCACGTTGGGCAGTCGCTATAGAAATAGCCAATCAGGTTGGGGTCGTCATACAATTCAGCACATTCTGCTCTTGCTACATAGTCGCACCACTCCTTCCACTCCTTACTTCGGAAATCAAAATGAACCGTGTGCTTTTCCCATTGGTGGGATTCCATAAAGGGAAGCAAGTGGCAGTAGGGCATGTTAAGCGCTCTATATTCGTCCACTGTAAAGGAACGTGAATGCCTCCACTGACGCACCGATACTTCCTGTACCCAACCCACACTGTTGAAGCCCCAGGCCTTTAAATTAGGAGCAACCGATTCCTCGATCCACCGAATGGTGCTTCCGCCATACTTCTCGCGCCAGATGTGAATGTTTTCCGGATAACGCAATGTTGCCGGGTCGATATGGTTCACACCCATCGTAAAGAAGGGCCTGTCGTCAGGGGTGATCAGCCACCAATGGTCGTTTCGCTGTCCTAGCGTGAAAAACCCCGCCGGCGCAATCTGGGTTGTCTTGATTTTCTCAGCCGCGGCCTGCAGGCTAAAGGGGGCCAGCGTCAATCCCGCGGTGAGTGTCAAGCCGCTTTGCAAAAATTGTCTGCGACGTACTTTGTTCATGATTCTGGATACTGGGGTGATCCGTCTTTGCTCAATACTAAAACGAGTGCCTTAGCGAGTTTGCATCAGGCATAATCAGAGGGTAAGGTTGAATTGACTTCTCCTGAATAACTTGAATTACGGCTTTCAACAAACCCATTAAGGGCTTCCCTTGTACCAACATACTCCAGTGGAACTGAATTACACAAACGTACGAGCTATTTGGTAACCGTTGACGAAGCGGGACACGTGGTGAAAGAAACCAATCTGAAAAATTATCCTGGTTCGAACAGTGTATACTTCGTATCCATGCGGTCGTTGGAAGGTAGATTTGCGTGGTTGTAGAACGTTCAACGTTTAGTCTTTCGGTATGAGCGCTATAGCTCGAACTATCTGGGCTTTGTGCTATTGCCTTGTTATCTTGCCCCGAACACTTTTCGGATGACTACAGATTCTAAGGCAAACACATGCAACAGGTCTCTCTTTGGCGAATATGGGTAGTGGCAGGCATACTGATGGTGATGCCCGCAACAGTCACAGCACAGGAAAGTGAACTCACGCTTGATGACCTGTTTGCAACGCCAAAATTGACGGGAACGCCCCCGTCTCGGCCGGCTTGGGCACCAAACAGCGAGCACTTTGCCTTTTCCTGGAATGAACCCGGAAAACCTGGACGTGGCCTCTGGGTCTCTACCAGCAATGGAAAGGAAGTACATCTCCGTTCCGATACGGCATCCGCGTCTGTGCGCGACATCGTATGGACCGACGCAACCACTATCGTGAGCCTGCGAGGTAACAACCTGTGGCGGACATCGCTGAGCCAGGGAGACGATGTCCAGCTTATGCCTGTCGAGGCCGGCGCACGTAACCTGTCGATATCACCAGCCGGCAACCAGGCGGCGTATATACGGAACGGCGACCTGTGGCTTGCGGACTTCCCTTCCAAACAGAATCGGCAGCTCACAGAGATCGGCATCGCCAGCCTCTCGGGCTTACGGAAGGGGCGCTACAGCCGGCCGGAACGCGAAATTGGTCCAGGCATCTGGAGTGGGCCAACATACAAGTGGTCGCCGGATGGCAAGACCATTGCGCTTCACGTCGTTGACCGTCGCGAGATGCGCAAAGTGCCGTTCCCGGATTATCTCGCTACCGAAACCAATCCCAACGAGGTGCGCCGTGGTTACCCTGGCGACCCAAACGAGATGCGCAGGGTAGGCCTGCTCGATGTTCAAAGCGGTGACATCACGTACCTCGATTTGCCAGACCCGGATGCAAACCAGGTCATCGACTTCAACTGGTCACCGGGCGGCGCGCTGCTGGTTGATACCGCATCCGACACGGCGATTGAACGCAAGTTGTTCGTCGTTGCACCTGGAGAAAGCCAACCGCGCGAAATTTGGCGAGGCGTTCGAGAAAGCCGGATGTACACATCGTTTGCATCGACCTGGCATCCTGATGGTGAGCATGTCATTTTCTTAAGCGATATGGGTGATCGCTACGGCCTTTATACGATCGACGCCTCACCTTCAAGGGACCTTCCGCAGCTCCTGACAGATCCGTCCTACGATGTGCTGTCCGCTCCAAGTGTTGCTGGTGATGCGCTGTTTTATGCCGGCAACAGCGTTAATCCTTATGAACAACACGTGTACCGCCTGAATATATTCGGTGGCGAACCTGAGCAAGTGACGCGTTTTGCGGGCCGGAACGCCGGCTACCCCTCGCCGGATGGCCGGCACCTGGCGTTCATGCACAGCAACGACACGTCACCAACCGAGCTTTACGTGGTATCCAGCGAGGGTGACGCAACGCGCGTAACCCACTCGCCGTTGCCTGCTTTCACGGAGCGAACCTGGGAAGCCGCGGAATACGTCAGTTTTCCCAGCCTTGTAGATGACTACACACTGCATGCCCGGATCCTGAAGCCTGCCAATATGCAGCCAGGCACGCAATATCCAGTGCTGTTTGGACCCGTGTATTCGAATACGGCGAAGAACCGCTGGGCCGGCAACTACAGCCTCGTACAGCAACTGTTGGTCAAGAAAGGATACATCATCGTGCAGGTGGACTCACGGGGGAGCAACGGTTATGGGCGGGCATTCCGTGAAGAGTTTCTGCTGGGCTTTGCCGGCCAGGACATTGAGGATTATGCAAGTGCCGTTGCCTACATGGAGTCACTGGCCTATGTTGACCCCGACCGCATCGGCATCTGGGGCAGCAGTTATGGGGGCACGCTCTCCGTTTATTCGCTGTTGATGAAGCCGGGCTTATTCCAGGTGGGTGTTGCTGCAGCGGCGGCTGTTGACCCGGTGTTCTTTGGCACCGACGACGTCGCGATTGTTCGCCACCCCGAGACACACCCGGAGATCTTCGAAAGAAAAGCGCTCAACCATGCAGCCAATCTGGAGGATAAACTCCTGTTCATCCATGGCCTGCAAGACCACGTGGTACCGTTCAAGACGACAGCTGTGTTAGCTGAAGAACTGATCAAACAGGGCAAGGACTTCGACTTTGCGTTTGCACCTGGTGCAACGCATGGATGGAGCCGAGAGCGACACTACGATCGCTACCTGTTTGGCAAAATGATCGAATACTTTGACCGACACCTGGCCGCGCCTATCGAATAGCTGCGCGGAGGAAGCGCTACAGGTAATTAGCAGTGATGGGTTGAATGAATTGGCGGGATTAATAGAGGTTGATGTCGCACGCATTAAGGTGCGTGAATTCGGTGATGCGACTCAATGATTGAGCAAGTTAGCAGCCTTGTTCAGAGGTATGGCTACGCAACTCTAGGGCCGTGTGGCTTGTGCTGTTTTTTAGTCCAAGAGCCCCGTTGATCTCTGTCAGGTATCGCGAAAAGTGATTTGATCAGTTCTCAGGCGTTGATAGCAGGCGATCATAAAGACCAAAAGGTCTAAACGCAATAGATCCAATTTTTGCACATATTAGTGCAGGTATTAACGCTGGAAGCAGGAAGCCGCAGGTAAGTTCGAAGAATGAAGGGTTATAGGCATAGGTTGAATCGCAGAATTCTGCATAGGACTCAACAATTGAAGGCATAGTAATCGTTGGCTCATGATACACTGTGCGATTTTCATCATATAACCAGTCTCCAAAGCAATTAATATGGAAAACTGATTTTCGATATTCGTGCAAAGCGAATCCGAAAGCACAAATGCAAAAAAGCAACACGGCGTCATGCCAGTAGAATGTTGTACCTGATTTGTTTTGCTGGTTTATAAAGACGGGTGCAAATACAAGAAGAATGGTCAAGGCTACAAGCGCAAGCCAGGGGTAGGGCGGTGCTGCACTAAACGCTATCACTACTATGCTCAAGAATTGCATGCAATGAGGGTTTAAGGAAATGTAGGTAGATATGTTTGAGGTACATAGCTACTCAGCGCTCAGCTGCTAGGACCCAAAGCGGAACGACAAATATTATGCTGCAGGTCGATAAATTTACATCAAAGTGATTGATCGCAAACTCTTTGTTGGCTGAAGTACCGCGTTATACTGTATATGTAAAAACTGATGCACCGTTAAGCCACTGTAACTCTCTTGTCCCTTGAGACGTCCTTTCGAAAACGTTGTCCAATCAGGCCAACGGATAACGCCCTGCAAGGTGCCAAATAGAGTTGTATTACACAAATGGACATTGTAAGGGAGAAACTGTTTGTATTCTAGAAAGAGGCGTAGCATTGTCAGGGAGTACATTTCAAGTCGTTGTTTTTACGACAGCCTTTTTATCAGCCTTAATTTTACTTGCTGCAGTCCTTTTGAAGGGAAAAGTTCGCTGGGTATGGCTTTTCTCAATTCCTGTACTGGCCTTTATTAAGCACCTGTTGCTGGTTGAAGGTGCAGCTGGAAGCTTTGGTGATTGGATACCCGGGCGGTACAATTGGGAAGGAAAGTTATTAGCTATATCGCTGTGGATTGTGGTTGTCATTACGTTTTTCAGAGACAGACTTGAAACGATCGGTCTGACCTTTAAGCAATGTGGACACTGGCGTAACACAGCATTCGGGGTTGCTGTGTTTTGCGCTCTATCGTGGGCGTTGGCGGCTGTATTCCAGTTCGAAGGATTGAAAAGCGGATCGATATCGGACATCCTGTACCAGGCATCCATGCCGACATTAGAAGAAGAGCTTTGGTTTCGGGGTATTATGCTGGCAATGCTTATTGAAGATTTTACAACAAAGGGTATTAAGAAGCCGCAGGTTACCGCTTTGATCCTGGCTGCTCTGGTCACCAGTCTCAGTTTTTGGGGGGCTCACTCTATTAACACCGATGGTGATTGGGGCTTTGTGTTTGACGTTTGGGGAAACTTAGTCGCCGGAGGATTCGGTGTGTTGTTTGTTATCGTTCGTATCGGAACCGGTAGCCTGGTTTTGCCGATGCTTTTACACACCTGGGTAAATACAGCAGGATATTTTCTTTGAAGGTGACTGCGTCAGGTCGGTCTTTACGTTTTATACATACCCCGACATCAATCTTTTCCTTTCTTCGACAGAAAAGCGGTATACCGCCCAAAGCAGCGGCGCGCGATGTTGCCTTTAGTTGTTACATGTTTTACGCTCATAACTTAGTTACGGAATCGATTGTGACAGTGCAATCAAAGTAATCGGTTACGTATGCAGTCAGACAATCGCCGAATTCATCTAACGTTGCTTGTCCATCACTATCAAAGTCATTTTCTACAATGAGCATTAGAATTTCACCGTCCCATGTACATACAGGATTATTATGCCAATCCCTATGCTCACTAAATTCTTGTGCTATATCGCATGAAGCTTCATTCCCATCCTCAGAAGATAAGCCTTTGCAAACTATTGTGACTCTATACATACATATAACGGCACGGGCATAACCCGCCGAAAGCGGGGAAAATCAGTTCATCCAGCCAACCGCAGCTTGTAAACCCTCGCTTTCGGTCGGCCGTTAATGCCCTTGTTATGTGCCGTGATTACAACCGATCCTCTTCTAATGGCTCGACATCGCCTCCATGCTCGGATAACAAGTCCCGCAATTGTTTGCTTGCATCTCCTTCTACACGAGCAGCCCTGGCTGAAAGATAGTTTGTTGCCCCTAGCTCTAGCACGGCTGCTTTTTCGGCAACAGCAAGCATGATGAACTGATTAAGAGATACACCATCCTGCTCCGCGAGCAATCGGATTTTGGCATGTAATGACTCAGGAAGTCTCAAATTCAAGGAAGCCATTTTTTACCCCAACTTTTGTAAAAATTCTGCTGCTGTAACAACTTCAATCCCAAAACTTGCAGCCTGAGTAAAATCACGTTTGTTGTATGTAATGATGTAATCACACTTGGCAGCTACAGCCAGTTCTAACACATGCGCATCATCACCATCGGGCTCTGTTGGACGCCAGAGATAATAGATACGCTGGTGATCAGATAAAGCACAGATTAAATCTAGCAGATGGTCAATCTTGGCTTTATCAAGATTCATTTGACCGCGCTGGCGAAAAAACACCTCCTCATACTCCAATACCAGGGGTACTGAAGTGACAATGCTGAAGTGATTTCCTCCGATTAATGATATCAGTTTGGCTGATGCGCCATGCTTTGAACGAAAGGCTGAGACCCAGATATTAGTGTCAAGAACGATTCGCATAAAGCAGGTTCTGCAAAGATACTACATACGGCCCCTTATACAGTACCATGTGTTTATTGTTCTCAACAGGCACATAACTACCATTATACCGAACTAGTCTGCATAACTCCAGATCCCTATCGGGATAATCTTGCTAAATAATTACGGTAAGCGATTATAAAACAATTACTTACACCAAAGAACAAGAAATTATCTCACCCCATCCGACATAATCCCTCCCATAAACCACTGCCGGCGCCTTAAGCACCTCATCGACTGGCCGATACCACAGATACCTACCGCATCCCACACCCTGTTACCCTGGCTTTCCCCACTAAACCTGTAGCCCGGTTATGTCACACGTCCGTGCCTTTAATCCGTTTGTTGTCCTGTCCTTCGGCCTCCTCATCGCAACAGGCTGCAATGCCTTTGAATTTATGCACGATGAAGAGAGCAACGATCCGGATGTCCTCCTCGATGATGCCCGTATTGCCATGCAAAACGGTGATCCCGAAAAAGCCGTCGATTTCCTCGAAAAAGCCCTGGAGAAGGCGCCTGAGAATCCAGAAATCCGCATTGAACTGTCAGCTGCCCTCTTCCAGTCCAATGAAATTGATCTGCTGGTCATGAAAGACCTCGCAGAGTTCATTTCTGATGACCAAAATGCCACCCATCTCGCCGGCGGCATAGCTTACAAATCGCCTCCTGCCTGCAACTTTCGGGATGAGGTTGATACCACAATACGGATCGACTTCGACATCGACCCGGCTTACCTGCTCTTGCTCGACAATGAAGAGGTGCTGCAACGTGCCGTAAGCTTGCTGTCCAGCACCCTGGAATCAGAAGCAGCGCAAGCGTTAACCGATCACGTGCGGAGCAATGCACATCTCATGCGGGCAATTGCAAACATGGCGACCTCCATTATCGAAATCAAACAACAAGCCGACGCCGCCGAGGCGTCTTTACACCGGCTGCGCAGCGGCAATATCGGGTACTGTGCGGCTAATGATGCAGCCCTTGCACAACTCGAAACCTTTATCCTTTGCGAAAAGCTGCCTGTTATCGACGAGGCTGTTGCGGATCTGGTAAACCGACAGGCACTCTTTAGCACCGGCGAGAGCGAGCTTGCTGATGCTGTTGCCACCGCGCGCACAGAAATCAGCAGCGCCATCACGCGCAGCTGCCAGGTTTCCGGCTGATCCACCTCCCCATCTTTACGCCAACAATTTTGAGTACGTTTTTATGAAACGTTTTACCCTCCTGCTCTCCCTCCTCCTGTGCCCGTTTTTGACGGCATCCGCACAACAGAAGCCGGCCACTACGCGCGCTTTTGCGCCAAACATAGGTGTCCTTGGTATGGGCAATGCTGTTGTCGCCCTGCCAACCCGAGGGAGCGCTTTCTTTTTCAACCCAGCACACGCAGCGCACGCCAAACGGCACATTACCTTTGTCGGCGTACAATTGGCTGCAAGCAGTACGCTGCCCGATCAGATCAGCTTTTTCAAAGATGACCTCCAGCCCGCTATCGATGAAGGCATCGACAACCTCGACAGCGAACGCCTCAACGCACTTTATGACCAGACGCTAGCAATCGGACAAAAAGCTACACGCTTGAATATCACAGCACTCGCCCCTTCCGCAGGCTTTAAAGCCGGCCCGGTTGGGTTGGGGATTGGGTTCTTTGGCAATGCCAACGTTTCCTACCGCTTCCCGGATGGCGGCGGCGGCTTGCCCCTGGTACAAGTCACCGGGCTTGCAGACGCGATGGCCGTCGGCACGGCCGGCATTGACCTGTCTAAATTTGGGGTATCCGGCCTCACAGTCGGCCTCACAGCAAAGTACACAAAGCGTTACGCCACATTCAAAAACAAACCACTCGATGCTATCAGCGATACAGAGCCCTTTGCGTTGCTCTCCGCTAACCGGGTGAGCGCTGATATTGGCTTCCTTTATAAATTGCCCCTCGTCAACAAACTACCGGGTACGGTTAACGTCGGCCTTGCGTTGTACGATGTTGCGGGTTATCCTTTTTCGTTTACCCATGAAGGTGACCTGCAGGGTACCTCTGATCCCGTCACGCTGGCACAAGACATTGAATTCGCCAACACGTTCTTTGCTGCTGAGCCTTCATTCAGACTTGGCGTCGGGTATACCCTGCCCAAAATACCTGGTGGGTTGCTGGACGAGACAGGCTTCACTATCGATTATGCCGGTGGCAAAGACTTGCCAACGGACCAGGCCTTTCTGGCCCATATCAGTATGGGTGCATCCGTCCGGGTTAAAGTGTTATCTGCACGCGCCGGCCTCAACCAGGGCTACCCTACCGTTGGCGGCGGACTACACTTAGCTTTCTTTCATGTGGAGTATGCGTACTATGGCGTGGAAAATGGGCGGTACCCTGGCCAGTTGCCAAGTTGGCACCACGCTGCGCAGATTCGGTTTGGGCTGTAGGCACGCGCCTAACGTTTGCGGGACACCCCCCGTCGATGCGGGCGCATCGACGGGGGTGTATACGCGTCCTAAACTAATCCCCACTAATCAACCCACCGATCAAACCGCCACCAATGCCGGCAACGCCTTTCCTCTCCCCCTGGTTACCGCCACCAAAGCTACCTGCGGCAATGATACGGCCGGCAAGTCGCGACAGCGGTAAGCTCTGCAAAAATACGGGACCAGGGCCGGTTAGTGTAGCCAGAAACAGTCCTTGTCCGCCAAACAGTGCATTTTTGAATCCGCGCACCATCTCGATGTCATAATCTACCGTTGGCGCAAAAGCGGCCAGGCAGCCTGTGTCTACTTTGAGCACTTCCCCCGGGCGGAGATCGCGTTTGACAATTGTGCCGCCGGCATGGATAAACGCAAGTCCATCTCCTTCTAGCCGCTGTAGAATAAACCCTTCCCCACCAAAGAAGCCGGCGCCCAGGCGCTTGGTAAATGCCATTTCAATTTCGATGCCGCGCGCGGCACAAAGAAAGGCGTCTTTCTGGCAGAGAAAGCTGCCGCCTACTTCAGATAGATCCAGGGGCACTATTTTGCCTGGGTATGGTGCGCTAAACGAAATCCTCGCTTTATCGCGCCCATTATGCAGAAACGTAGTAATGAAAAATGATTCTCCGGTAAACAGGCGTTTAAAGCCTCTGAACATGCCACCGTCGGTACCGGTCTGCATTTCGATATCTGCATCCATATACATCATGGTGCCGGCTTCCGCGCGGACGCCTTCACCCGGGTCGAGCTCTATCTCGACCACCTGCATGTCATCACCGTAAATCTTATAATCAATTACATCTGCTGCCATAGATATTCCATCCGTTTAGTTGAAACAGGGTTTACGTCCGCTCGCATTCAAACACCGCCAATCATAACAATGCACCCAGATACACCTATCGAGGTACTTAAAAACCTTGGCCCCAAATCAGCAGAAATGCTGCGGAGCATTGACATCGACACGTTTGCGGCGCTAGAAAAGGCCGGCCCAGTGCTTGTCTACAAGATTTTGCAACACCGATTCAAAGGCGTAAATCTGCTCATGCTCTACGCTTTGTACGGCGCAGTGCACAACAAACACTGGAATAGCTTGTCACCAGCTGAGAAAGAAACATTGAAAGCGGCGGCTTCAGGACCACTGCAAATATCGCATCCCGAACCAGGCAACAGAACCGGCGACTAACCTAGCCCATCGATTCCAGCGCCTCTTGAACATCTTGTCCGTATTTTTCCTGATATAGTTTCATTGCCTTGGTAACAACAGCACGTGCTTTATCAGGGCCCAGGAAATTGTCCACTTTCACTTCCTTCTCTTCGAGTTTTTTGTAGTCTTCAAAGAAGCGCTTGACTTCCCGCAGCATATGCTCGGGTAGCTCCCATATGTGGTAGAATCCGTTGAATGCCGGATCATTGAGGTGTACACAAATAATCTTTTCGTCCGCCTCTCCTTCGTCAAACATTTCCATCACACCAATCGGGCGAGCCGTCAGGATGCTCAGCGGTGCAACGGGCTCCTGCATAATAACCAACACATCAAGCGGATCGTTGTCATCGCCGAGGGTTTGCGGGATAAATCCGTAGTTGGCCGGATAGATCACAGAAGAGTATAGTACCCGGTCCACACGAATCAAGCCGGTCTGCTTGTCCAGTTCATACTTGATTTTGCCGCCGCGCGGGATTTCAATCACTGCCTGAAACGTCTCTGGCGCGTCTTCTCCGATCGGAACAGCGTGCCAGGCATGGGCGGTGCGCATTGGGATATGGGTATTCATTTAATCAGGGTTTTATATCGGGCGCAAGGATCGCGCTTTTCTGCAATTATAAGGTCGGGCCCAGTAGCCGGTAGCATACTGACGCCCCTGGAAGAGCTTATTTTTTGTTCTTTACGTTCCTTTCGTTGCAGATGTTTGCGCTGCCTAAGTCTGAACCCGGATTCCGTTTAAAATTTAACGTACGTTGAACAATGATCTTTTGGCCCAGCTATTCAACGGTCAAAAACTGAACGCTGAAGAGGCAATTGGCATCGGTCCATACGCGCCGTACCCGCAGGCCGGCTTCTTTTCCGATCGCAGCAAACTCCGCAAGGGTGTATTTATAAGAGTTTTCAGTATGTATCGTCTCTTCAGCATCAAAACTGAACTGCTTACCACCAATCGACACAATTTGCGAGGCCTCGCTCACCAGATGCATTTCAATCCGGCCGGCCTCCGCATTATACAAAGCGTGATGCCTGAACTGAGAGAGATCAAAGTCAGCCCCTAATGCTGCATTAATACGTTTGAGCAAATTCAGATTAAATGCGGCGGTAATGCCATGTGCGTCATTGTATGCCGCCTCAAGTATGGCTTTGTCTTTTTTCAGGTCTACCCCAATGAGCAAACCACCTCCCTGATCACCCAGCGTTGATACCCGTTTGAGGAATGTAATGGCTTCTTCCGGCGTAAAATTGCCAATGGTGGATCCGGGGAAATATACGACACGACGTGCAACATGTCGCTCGATCTCGGGCAACGTGAGCGCAGCAGAATAATCAGCGTGTAAAGGATGCACGTCGATATCGGGAAAGTCTTTTCTGAGCTGCGCAGCGCAGGCATAGAGGTAATCCCGCGAAATATCGATAGGTACGTAGCCGGCCAGGTTTTCGAGATGCTGCAACAATATGCGTGTTTTCAGGCTACTGCCGCTACCATACTCGATCAATAACGCTTCAGGACCTACATGGCGCACGATATCCGCCAGGTTGTCCTGCATGATTTTCATTTCCGTACGTGTCGGATAATACTCCTCAAGGTCACAAATTTGATCAAACAGCTGCGACCCTTCCTCATCGTAAAAGTATTTTGAAGGCAACTGCTTTTGAGGCAGTGCAAGCCCGGTGAGTACATCCGATAAAAAGGGGTCGTCGGCTTTAACCGCCGGGGACGAAGTAACGTCTAGGTTCGACATGTATCTGGATTGGGTGGATACAAACTGTTGGTGATTCCCAAGAGCTAACGGACAAATTATATCTACTGGCACTGCAAGCTACATGCAGTGCCAGTAAAGAAAAGGAGCATACAACGGCAAGCCGGCTTATTTGGCCAGGCGAATGCCCATAAATTGCCAGCGCGACTCAGGAGGGAAGAAATTCCTGTAGGTTACGCGGGCATGGGATTGCGATGTGGCACAGGAGGCGCCTCGCAAGACAAATTGATTACACATAAATTTACCGTTGTACTCACCTAGTGCACCTTCAACGGGTTTATATCCTGGATAGGACGTGTACTGGCTCTGGGTCCACTGCCAGACTTCGCCGTACATTTGCTGTAAGCCGGCGTCTGGCGCGGCCACGCGCGGATGATAATAGCCGGCATCCACAAAATTCCCCTCAACAGGTAGCGAAGCTGCAGCAATCTCCCACTCCTGCTCGGTAGCGAGCCGCGCGCCATACCAACGTGCGTAGGCATCTGCCTCGAAGTAGCTGACGTGGCAAACAGGCTCAGCCAGGTTAACGGGCTGTAACCCGGAAAGCGTAAACATATACCAGCGGCCTTTTTTCTTCTCCCAGTACATGGGCGCCTGCCAATCTTCTTCCTGTACCGTCGCCCAACCAGCAGAAAGCCATAACTCGGGGCGTTCGTACCCGCCGGCTTCCATAAACTCGATATACTCGCCATTGGTCACCAAACGGGAGGCCAGGGCAAAATTCTGGATGTAGGTTTTGTGGCGGGGCAGTTCGTTGTCAAAAGAGAATCCGCCCCCTTTGTGCCCCACTTCTCGCACCCCTTCGTCAAAGTTAACCCATGCGATTGGCGCTACCTCAGTTACAGGATCAGCCACATGGGACTGGTAGGCAGGGTAGAGTGGGTTGATAGAAAACACATGTTTGAGATCCGTCAACATGAGCTCTTGATGCTGCTGCTCATGATGAATGCCAATTTCTACAAGCGGCTGGAGCACAGCAAACAGGTCGGCGCTGGCACCTTGTAGCAAGTCTACCATGTGCTCATCCACATGGGCACGGTATCCATAAACCTCTTTCACAGTAGGCCGCGAAAGCAAACCCCGACGCGCCCGGCAATGGCGCTCACCAGCCTGGACGTAATAGGAATTAAACAGGAAAGGAAACTGGCTGTGAAACAACCCATATTGCTGGAAATGCGGACGCAGGATAAACGTCTCAAAAAACCAGCTTGTATGCGCCAAATGCCACTTGGTAGGGCTAACGTCCGGCATAGATTGGATAACGTAATCTTCAGGGACAAGCGGCGAACAGAGCGCTTCGGAGAAATTACGTACACTTTGGAATCGACGGACCAAGTGGCTTCTATCGTCGTCATTCAAAGGCTCAGCAACAAGCACGTCAGCCGTTGTAGAGGGATGCGAATGGTCTTCAACCTGCATGAAAAAGAATCAGTAAGTGGCTTGGAGTATCCTGGCTTGATGTACACATGTTTAAAATATGTGTTCCGCCACACACGGGATATCCCGATTCCGGTGGCAGCATCTCAGGTAATGCTTTGAGTTGGATAGGCCGGCGTCAAAAACAACAATGCATTTGGGGCAGATCAGACTGGGCAAGCAGTGGGACGTTACCTACCCTTCAGACGCACTTGACGGGATTCTGTTACAAGAAAGGGCAGAAGTGATCAACACTCCTGCCCTTGAATGCCACAATGCCTTGGCAGTGCTGCAATTCAAAAATCTTGACGGTTGCTTATTCAACCTCTACAACGCGAGACTCAGGGCCATTTTTCATGACTGATGCGATGCCTTTCTTCATTGAAGATTTGGAAGAATAGCTTTCGCTCTTGCCAATTACTTCTGAGTTTTTGGCTTTCAGCACGAAATACGGATTACCATTTTTGTCTTCCAACGCGTCGAACTGTCCTTCAGATACTGAGTTTTTGCGAACAGACTCGATGCCATTTTTGCAACCACGCTTGTCAGCATACATCTGGCTGGAAAGAATAATCTCTCCGTTGCCAGCTTTCAGGTTGAAATAGAATTTGCCATTTTTCGCTTTTTTGATTTCAAATTTTCCAGGCATAATGGTAATAAGTTTGAAAGTGAGTGTTTAAGCCTTTTTTGAGGCTGGTGCAAAAGATACCATTGCTCAGCCCAGGTCGGAAAAGCCATTTCCCGGTAAGCTACTACGATCCGAGCGGTACTGCAAGGACTTTTTTCAGGAATAGGATATTTTTTGCATCCCATTTGCAAGACATGGCAATTTTATTGCTACGTCGTCTGCTTGTTTATGCGAGGCCACAGTGAAGTTTTTCCCGATGCCCGCTTCAAAATAACCTGCTGAATTGCAATGTTATTGTGTTATTTGCTTTTGATGCCCCTCAATCAATTTTGATACCATATACTACAGCACCCTACCAAAAAATGGAAACCAAGAACCCTGTAAAGATTTGAACCCTGTATCTCACTCAAGTACCTCGGGCGCAATGCGATCTCTTGAACCTGCAATTAAAACGATCTGGACCATCAAGTTTGCATCCTTGCTGGGCAGCATGTTTCTCGCGGCCCTGCTGTACGAGGTATACGTCTATTTTTCCAGAGCAAGCTTCGCCCTGCCACCCGGCGTACTTACAGGTGCATTTCTGATCGTAGGCGTAGCAATTACGTTTTCGGTTCCGAGACTGAGCTATAAGTACTGGCGTTTTGATCTGCGGCAGGAAGAGCTGTACCTCGAACGGGGCATCCTCAACAGGGTACGCACCATTGTACCTTTGCGCCGCATTCAGCACCTCGACGTATCCCAGAATATCCTCGAGCGAGAGTTCAATTTAAGTAAACTGATTGTACATACCGCCGGCAGCAGAAGTAGCGATGTCGTTTTACCAGGCCTCCGGTTTGAAGAAGCAGAACAGCTGCGTGACGATGTAAAACGGTATATCCTGGAAGATGCCGTATGAGAGTTGATCAGCAATTTGATGAAGCGCAGATGCTTCATCCGATGACGCTGGTGCAGCGCTTTCTGCTGAGTTTACCGGCTTTTGTATTGCTCCTGATCCCAATTTTCCGCTCTGCTGATTCTGCAAGTGTGGTCCCCGTTGTGGCCGTCATCGTTTACGGTGTCCTCGCGCTTCCCCTCATTGCCTTGCGCTACTACCGGTTTCGCTACCGGATTACCAGGAAAGAAATTGTTATCCAAAGCGGCGTGCTCAACCGGCAAAACAGGAGCATTCCCATCGAACGTATCCAGAACATCGAAATTGAACAGTCGCTGCTGCCACGCATCTTTGGTACTGCAAAAGTAAAAATTGAAACCGCCGGCAGCTCAAAAACAGAAGGTGTACTGGAATTTGTCGGGATCGAAACAGCCCACGAAATCCGCGAAATTGTCCGTACCTACCAGCAGTCCAGAGAAGCTGCCGCTACCCCGGTAAACTCGGTCGCATCTCAAGATACGGGTCTAACGGACCAACCCATTGCACCAGCGCCGGCAAGGCAACAGGATGCAACTGCTAACACACCGGTCTTCAGCCTGCCGCTATCTCGCGTGCTGATGGTGGGCGTCATGCGCTTCTCATTGCTCTATATCGCAATTGCGTTTTCGCTAATAGAGCAAATGTTACCTAATCCGGACGAACTTGAGGTCTGGCTTCGACGCGGTTGGCTTAAGCCACTTACAGAATATGGTACAGATTCTCCCTGGCAACTCACCGCTGTCATTATATTCTCTGCTGTTTTACTCTCCTGGCTTTCCGGCATCCTCGTGAGCTTCAACCGATACTACGGTTTCAAACTCTGGTTGGAGAGCGACAAAATGCACAAGCGCCACGGATTACTCACCCTTTCGCAAGGCACCATTCCGTTACGCCGCGTCCAGGCCATGATCCTCCGCGCCAACATGTTGATGCGGCGGTTTAAGTGGATTACACTCGAAGTGCAAACAATGGGACTCGAAGCAACGGGGCGCGGTCATCAGGTAGTTGCCCCGCTTGCACGGCTCCCCGTAGCAATGGGACTGGCAAATCATATTGGCCCCGTCACGTTGCCAGAGCACTTTACACCCGTCTCCCGACTGACTATCCGGCGTACCATCGTCCGCTTTACGGTAGCCCTGCTGGTTACCGTGTTGCCAACAGCGTATTTCTGGCAGCCGGCATTATGGGGACTCCTGGCATTGCCAGCCATTCCTTTCTACGCATTCCAGCATTACAAAAACCACGGCTACGCCCTCCAGGAGGATACCCTGTATGTCCGCCGCGGTGTATTTCGCCATTTTATTTGGATGATTCCTGTAAGCAAATTCCAGGTACTCTATGGCGAGTCATCCATATTCCAGCGCCGGCTCGGACTTGAAACAGTTTACATCGACACCGCTGGTGCAGGCGGACTTGCCCTTCCTGAAATCATTGACGTGCCGACGGAAGAAGCCACAGCCTTGATCGAAGCCTGCTACAACCGGTTTCAACAAGCTTTTGCAACACCCTAACCTTTTACCGTGACCACGGCGGCGTCACCCCATTCATGCGTGCATAGGCAATCGATTGCCCAAGATGCTCGTTCATGTGCGTAATGAGTTGAAATAAAACGCCCCATCCTTCTGTCTCTCGACCATAAAGGCGCGTTGAAACGTTCATTCCCGCTGCCCCTAGTTCGTCGGTTGTTGCCTTAACATAGGCCACTGAGGCCCGTAAATGCTCAAGGACGTTTTGTTTCCCTGTCACAGACGCCATGGCATCCAGGTTCACATCTGCGGGGAGCGTTGTATCGAGGTAGGTATGGGGATGGTTGTAGTTGTAGCGCGCAATATGCATATACACCTCTTCCACTGACATCGCTTCATTATCCGGACGCCATGCGTATAGCTCAGCCGGCATGGCTTCTGCCAACGCTAAAAATTTACGTGCTGATGTATTGAAGTGGCGCAGAAACTCTGCCTTGAACGATGCACTATCCTGGGCAACAGCACCTGTGGGTACAAACAGCGATCCGGTGAGCAAGCCTGCAAGCAGCAAGCACACAAAAGAAAAGCGGGATTTCATAGTACAACAAACTTAACCTGATGGAATGGGGGACGCGAGGTTTGTTGCCCTCGCTACTTCACACAGCAGCGCACAACAGCCCAAAATCGGCTGCATCTGTGTGTAGCACCTGCAATTTACGCTAAAAACAACGATTTGATCGATTTGATTTTATGCCGATCACTTTTTTCGCGGCGTTGCGCTTCCATCTTCTTTACCCCGCATCGAACAGAGGCCAAGATATAACACGATGGGGATCGTTTTCCTGTAAGCCGGTCCCTGCACATCAAACGCCGTCCAGCCGATAGAAACGGTCCATGCAACAGGACCAATCCAGGAAACCCACCACGGGAATCTCCCCAAAATAAAATTGAACAACCGCATCGCCAGTTGATGCCCGATGATTTTTCCGATCAATCCAAAAATAATGTTCTTGATCAGTCCGTTCACAACCAGGCTGCCAAAGGCTTCGATCAACATCGGCAAAGCAAAAACGCCGGCTGATTTCTTGATGAACGATGCTGCGCGCTCTTGCTCTACGCCGAGGCTTTCGAGCATTTTTTGTTTCTCTTCATCCGGCAGCTCGGCAAACTGCTTGGTCGCGTATTGTGTCACAATTTGCTCTAGCATCTCGCGCTGCGTGCCCACTTGCGGCTTGTCAACTTTGAGCGCACCTGCTACATCCCGCATCATTTCGTGGAATGGCACACCGGGTTCCGGCGTTGCCCACCTGCGCATAAAATAGGCAAGATCTGAGCTGCCGAGGTACCGCGTGGATCGCTCCAGTTGTTTGTTCAGCGCCGCACGCCGCGCCGGCGTCTCATCTTTCTCATAGGCGGCCAGCAACGACTTCAGTTTTTGATCATCCGTCAGGTTAAACGGACTTTCGATAATCCCGATTAGGAAATGGTAATCTGCAATTTCAAGGGGTTTGAAGACTTCTTGCATGATGCGCGCTGTAAATTGAGCAACATTGATGAGGCAGGTCGGTTCTACGATTGCCGGCGATCCAAGGTTACGCGTAGGGAGATTGTTTTATATATGTGTATAAAGAAGGGCTGGCACCAGCATTAAAGGTTATCGTTTTGCCCCCACACCTTGTATATAATTAACACCATTCATAGCTGATTTATTGCATGTTTTCTGATAGATCTGTTCAGGTAACCCTAACCATTGTCTTCGCGCTTGGCCTACTCTTCTACTTTAAGCCGGCAACCCCCAACCTGACAGATCAAGCCGGCCAGGCAATCCTGAAAGATCTGGAAGCCCCATCGAAAGCAGATCGCAGCAATTACATGTTTACCATGATGCGCAATCCCGCAACCATGGCCATCCCCCGAAACATTCGTTCCAGAGAGTTGCGACATGCTGCCGGAATCGCTGCGGACGCCCGGTTTCTAAACAAAACAGACCGAAACCAGACCTTCAACTGGTTTGCTGCCGGCCCGTTTGATGTTGGCGGCAGAACGCGCGCGCTTGCCATCGACAGAGAAAACAGCAACCGCCTGCTGGCCGGCGCTGTTTCTGGCGGCGTCTGGGAGTCGCTCGACAGAGGTGGCACCTGGCATCCCGCCGAGATGACTGACGGCAACCTCAGCATCACCTACCTCGCACAAGACCCCCGCCCCGGTAATACCGCAACCTGGTATGCCTCTTCGGGTGAGTTCCTTGGCAACAGCGCGTCAGATGCGAGCCGTGCGGCTACGTATTTTGGCAGCGGCATCCACAAATCTATCGATGGCGGAAAGTCCTGGTTCGTGTTGAGCGGTGGACAGGCCGGCGATGAAGTCTCGTTTGATTCTCCTTTTGATTTTGTTAACCGTATCGTGGTCAGCCCGGTTACCGGCTCCGTTTTTATTGCGTCCAATGCTGTAGGCATTTATCGTTCGACCAATGGCGGAGAAACGTTCGGCACCATCGCCCCCGGGCAGCGCTTCCCTGATCCTGTATTGGGTGGCTTAAACGAACATTTCTGGTCTGATATCGCCGTCAACGATCAAGGCGTGCTGCTTGCAACACTGTCCTCTACAAGGTCTGCCAACCAGGCAACCAACACACCCGGCGTCTATATCTCGCGCAACGATGGTGATACCTGGACAAACATCACCCCCGGCACCTTCCCCTCTACCCACAGCCGCAGTGTGTTGGCGTTTGCGCCTTCAAACGAAGAAGTGGCCTACGTATTCACCGCCACACAACGTACAACCAACAACCGGGAAGACGTTCGCCTGCATAAACTGGACCTTGGTTCTGGAGCAGCCACCGATCTTTCAGACAACATCCCTGGCCTTAGCGAAGCCGGTAATATCGACACACAAGGGGGCTATAACATGGCAATTGCCGTGAAGCCCGACGATGAAGACTTTGTCCTGCTCGGTGCAACCAACACCTACCGGTCGCGCAACGGTTTCTCTTCTGTTCTGGTAGATCGCCTCGATTACTGGGTTGGCGGGTACGATGCCGTTGATGATGACTTTGGCAATTATGCCAACCACCACCCGGACCAACACCTCTTCATCTTCGACCCCCAAGACCCCAACCGGATGTGGAACGCCAATGACGGCGGCGTTTTCATGACACCGAACATTGCCCGTACCAATGAAGTGGTTTGGTTCGACATGAACCTGGGATACAAAACCACGCAGTTCTACACCGTTGCCATGCCAGAAATTGATGGCGATACACGCATTGCCGGCGGGACGCAAGATAACGGCACACCGTTCGTCCGTCTTGATGACCTGGCCAATACTTCGCGCAACATTAGCGTCGGCGACGGTGCACACCTGTATTTTGGGGAAGCCTTTGCGTTTGTAGGATTTCAAAATGGCGCAACGCTCCGGCTGCAATACAACAGCGATGGGACCCCAACATTTGCAGGTTTTAGTTTCATCCAGCCCAGCCAGGCATCAAACCAGCTCTTCGTTAATCCGTTTGTGGTAGATCCCAATGACGAAGAAGTAATGTACTACCCTGCTGGCGCTTCCCTTTGGCGCAATGATGCACTGTCGTCTATTGCAAGCGGACAAACAGACAATGGTGGCGTCTTAACCGGATGGAACAGGCTGAACAATATCCCGCGGCTTAGTGGTCTCACCATCTCGGCAATTGCCATTTCACGTGCGCCTGCCCATACCTTGTACTTTGCGGGAAGCGATGTTCGCGACACCAACCCGCAGGCCCCCCGCATTTACCGGCTCGACAATGCCAATCTTGGAGACGGCGATGGCACCCAGACTTATACAATACCTGGCGCATCAAGCGGCGCATACATTGCAGACATTGCTATAAATCCGGCAGATGCAGATGAAATTATCGTCGTATTGTCTAATTATGAAATCATTGGCCTTTACCATTCAACAGATGGTGGAGAGAATTTCACGGCAATAGAAGGCAATCTTACCGGCAACACATCAGAACCCGGCCCTTCTTTACGCGCAGCAACCATACTTCCCGGAAGCGATGGTACAACCTACTTTGTGGGTACAAGCACCGGACTCTACAGTACCGAAACCCTGAATGGTTCAAATACGATTTGGTCTCCGGAAGGCACAGAAGAACTGGGCAATGCTGTTGTATGGGATGTGACAAGCCGGCAATCAGATGCTTTGGTGGCTGTAGGTACACATGGCCGAGGCATGTATGTTGGTAGCCAGGATCCGAGTTTCAATCCACGGCCTGTGCCAGAATCATTCACCCTCTTCCCCAATTACCCCAATCCTTTTGCATCCATCACACGCATTGGCTACACGCTTACAGAACGCAGCCGCGTGAGCCTTGCTGTGTTTGATCTTTCAGGCAAAAAAATAACAGATCTGGTAACAAATCAGGAAGAGGAAACAGGGCGGCATGAGGTGGTGTTCAACGCGGGTTCTGTTGCCAGCGGAGTCTACCTGTTCCAGCTACTTGTACATCCCCTCGAAGGATCGACAAGCGCGGCGTCATTTTCTAAGACAAGGAAAATGATGATTATCAAATAGGACTCAATGGCTGTTTCTTGTCATTATCTCCCTATTTGTTTTTATGATTTTACCACGGAGCAGCGGCATACTCCTTCACATCACATCCCTCCCAAGTCCTTTTGGGGTCGGCGACCTTGGGCCGTCGGCGTTTCACTTTGCCGACTTGCTTCACGAGGCGCACCAACAAGTCTGGCAAGTGCTACCACTCGTTCCCGCCGGTTTTGGAAATTCCCCGTACGCGAGTCCGTCAACCTTTGCCGGTAATCCGTTGCTCATCAGTCCGGAAAAACTGCTGGAAGACGGCCTGTTGGAGGCAGCAGATCTGACAGAGATTCCAGCATTTGATACGACGAAAGTAGATTTTGAAGCTGTCAAACCATTCAAATTCAGTTTGCTCAAGCGCGCTTTTATGCGGTTTGAAGCCGGCAAAAGCAGCCTCAATCCCGCAGGGTTTGATACCTACTGCGCTGCAAACCAGTCATGGCTGGATGATTACGCGCTATTTTCTGTACTCAAGGCATTTTATGATGATCAGGAGTGGGTTGATTGGCCCCACGATATCAAACAGCGTGCATCAGCCGCTATAGACAAAGCCCGCAAGGAGCACGCACGTGATATCCGCATGCACCAGTTCTGGCAATACCTCTTCGATAAACAGTGGCATGCGCTGAAGGCCTATTGCAATGCGAAGGATATCAAGATGTTTGGCGACCTGCCCATTTATGTCGCACACGACAGCGCCGACGTTTGGGCAAATCAAGAACGATTTTATCTGGATGCCGATGGCCGACAGACTGTAGTTGCCGGCGTGCCCCCCGACTATTTCAGCGAAACAGGCCAGCGCTGGGGCAACCCCATCTACAGGTGGGATAAAATGGCCGAGCAGCAATATGCGTGGTGGACCGAGCGATTTGCCGCCATCCTGAAGCAAGTCGATTATGTTCGGCTCGATCACTTCCGTGGCTTCGAAGCCTACTGGGAAGTGCCGGCATCCGAAGATACAGCCATTAACGGGACCTGGGTAGAAGGCCCCAAACATGCGCTTTTTGAGGTATTGAAACGCGAACTGGGCGACCTGCCCGTCATCGCTGAAAACCTGGGGGTCATAACCGAAGGCGTTACGTCCATCATGGAAGCCTTCGAATTTCCAGGTATGGCTATTCTGCAGTTTGCCTTCGATGGCGATCCATCATCAGAATTCCTCCCGCACAACTACCAACAGCACCTGGTAGCCTATACGGGTACCCACGACAACGATACGTTAAAAGGCTGGTGGTTCAACAACCAGAGCACGCAAGAGGCAGCAGCCATCGAACGGGCCAGAAACTATGCACGCGCATATCTTGACCTGGAAGGCAAAGCTGATGAACACCTGCACTGGCCCTTTAATCGGGCGCTTCTGGCTTCTGTCGCAGCATTAGCCGTGCTTCCGTTGCAGGATGTAATGGGTTTGGGGCAACATGCGCGCATGAACACACCCGGTACAGTTGGTGATGCCAACTGGTCTTGGCGCTTTACATTCGATATGTTATCCGCTGAGGCGGTTACACACCTCGGAAAACTGACCAAGCTGTATGGACGCGCCATCGTATAGACTGAAAAACAAGTAATCGGGTAGCGTTTCCTGCTTATTCAGCTCTTAGGACCCATACACTGCGAGGAGGCACTGCACCGCGATCACCCATCTGAAACCCTGTGCCCACTTCAGGATCGCCGGCAACCGCATTCAACGCCATGGTCCATCCATGCTCCCGGTCTTTGGAAGCGCTCGGGACAACAAATGAAACAGACTCATGGCTCGCATTAAAAATAACGAGGAACGTATCGTCCTGTATGCGCTGACCAGTAGCGTCCTTTCGTAGGATACGATCGCCTTGTAGCATCATGCCTATCGTTCTGAGGCGATCATTTTGCCAGTCGCCTTCTCCCATCTCACGCCCAGAAGGATGCCACCACATCACATCTTTCAATCCGGATTCATCCACACGGCCAGTAAGGAAATGGTGCCGGCTAAAATTAGGATGGGCCTTTCGAAAATGAATGACCTTTTTCATATACGCCAGAAATTCCTGCGCCTCATCATCCAGCGACCAGTTGTACCAGTTAATGTCATTGTCCTGGCAATAGGCGTTGTTGTTACCATGCTGGGTTTTAGAGAGTTCATCCCCACCCAATACCATCGGCACCCCCTGAGAAAACAGGAGGCTGGCAATCATCGCCTGCTTAAGCTTCTTCCGGTGTCCGTTGACCGCTGGATCATCAGAAGGCCCCTCAACGCCCATATTGATGCTGTGATTGGCATTGTGGCCGTCGCGGTTGCCTTCTTTGTTTAATTCGTTGTGCTTTTGCTCATAGCTCACAAAATCCTGTAACGTGTAGCCGTCGTGGGCTGTCAGGAAGTTGATGGAGGCATATGGCCGGCGGCCCGACCACTCATAGAGGTCGCTGGAGCCGGCGAGGCTTGTGGCCATATCACCAATCAATCCCGTATCCCCGCGCCAGAAGCGCCGCATAACGTCTCTGTACCGGCCATTCCACTCCGTCCATTGCCAGGGGAAACTGCCCACCTGGTAGCCCCCTGGCCCTACATCCCACGGCTCCGCAATCAGTTTAACCTGGCTCAACACGGGGTCCTGCTGGATGACCTGAAAAAAGGCCGATAACATGTTGATTTCAAAAAGATCGCGGGCGAGGGCAGCGGCAAGATCAAACCGAAAACCGTCCACATGCATTTCCTCGACCCAGTACCGCAAACTGTCCATCACCAGTTGGAGAACATGTGAGTTGCCCATATCTAGCGTATTACCCGTACCGGTATAGTCCATCAGATACCGCGGATCTGACGGATTCTGCTTGTAATACGAAAGGTTGTCTATGCCTCTAAACGACAGGGTAGGCCCCATGTGGTTGCCTTCGCCTGTGTGGTTGTATACAACGTCTATGATAACTTCAAAGCCGGCGGCGTGTAATCCACGCACCATCATTTTGAATTCGCGAACCGCAGCAATCGGATCATCTGCTGCACTTGTATTGGCAGCGTACGCGGGCTCGGGTGCAAAGTAGGCCAGCGTATTGTACCCCCAGTAGTTGACCAACTCTTTTTCTACGAGGTGGGCTTCTTCAACCCGCGCATGTACGGGCAAGAGTTGGATGGTTGTGACACCAAGGCTTTTGAAATGGTCGAGTACGGGCGCTGAAATAAGGCCAAGGTAAGAACCACGCAGTCCTTCTGGCACATCCGGATGCAACTGGCTGATGCCTTTTACATGCGTTTCGTAAATGATGGTATCTGCCCACGCAATGCCGGGCGGCTTGTCATTGCCCCATTCAAAATGCTCTTCTATAACCGCCCCGAGTGGTGCATAGGCGGCCGTATCGACGGTTGAAAAGGTCAGGTCGGCTTCCGGATCTTCGCTATCATAGCCATACAAACCGTCGTCCCATTTCATTGGCCGGCCAATTGCACGAGCATAGGGATCCAAAAGGACCTTATTGCGATTGAAGCGCAGTCCCTTCTCAGGTACATAAGGACCGTCAACGCGGTACCCGTAGCACTGCCCCGGTTTTACATGCGGCAAATATATATGCCAGATCGGGCCGGTACGCTGATCGAGTACGTGCACCTCGCTGGGTGCAGCATCTTCTGCACGGGCAAAAAGCAGCAATTCTACACGTGTAGCCTGTGCGCTATAGAGCGCAAAATTAACGCCTATACCATCCCATGTTGCCCCAAGCGGATAAGGTTTGCCAGGCATCACAGGCATTTGGTTGCTTTTGTCGTCGGTCACTGTATCTTCAGCAGAGATTGAGAGCATCGGGTCCATATTCGGAACTTCTATCTAGAATTCATGACTTGCTTTATGAATCATTGCTTAAGTTATGACGAAGATAACCTAAACTTGAATTACGTACTTTGCTAACGTGGTACACACCAGCTAGGGAATGTAACACACCAGTTTTCGTTCAATACATTTTTTCTCATCGAGAACAAGCTCAAAGGCCAGTTAACATAAATTATGCCGTGGATAAGTAACGCAGAAGCCCAGGCGTGGCAGGAAGGACAGTTTCACCAAAGCTATCATAAGTTTGGGGCCCACCCTGATGCAACTGGGTGCTGGTTTGCCGTTTGGGCACCGCATGCAGATTCAATTGCCATCATTGGTGACTTTAATGATTGGTCGAATACGGCACACTGGATGAACCGCGAAGCAGCCGGCATCTGGACCTGTTATGTCGAAGGCGCACAAACGGGCCAACGCTACAAATACCATATTAAACGCGGCACCTACACCACCGACAAAACCGACCCGTTTGCTTTCCAAATGGAAGCCCCTCGCCCACAGGGCAACGATATTGACGGCCTGTCATCGATTATTACAGATTTATCTGGTTACCAATGGCAAGATGATGCCTGGATGAAAAGCAGAAGGGGGCCTTCGGGCATTGATACGCCCATCTCTGTGTACGAGGTGCACCTGGGCTCCTGGATAACAGACGACAACGGGAATCCCCTGAATTATCGCCAGATTGCACAGTCTCTAGCAGATTATGTTTCGGATATGGGATTCACCCATATCGAGGTCCTGCCCTTGATGGAGCACCCCTATTACGGCTCATGGGGCTACCAGACCATTGGGTATTATGCCGCCACGCACCGGTATGGCAGCCCGGAAGACTTGAAATTCTTTGTGGACTACATGCACCAGCGTGGTATCGGCATCATCCTCGATTGGGTGCCGGCACACTTTGCAGTAGATCCCCAGGGCCTTGTTTTCTTTGATGGTAGCACCCTCTTTGAATACGACGACCCCCAGATGCGGCAACATCCAGACTGGGGCACCTACATTTTTGATTACAACAAGCCAGGTGTACGTAACTTCCTTACCTCCAATGCACTGTTCTGGCTCGACGAATACCACATCGACGGCTTGCGATTCGACGCCGTAGCCTCGCTCCTCTACCGCGACTATTCTCGTACTGAATGGTCACCCAACAAATATGGCGGCCGGGAGAACCTGGAAGCGATAGATTTTCTAAAGAAAGTGAACGAGGTGGTTTACAACCGCTTTCCCGAAGCCCTGATGATTGCGGAGGAATCCACGGCCTGGCCTGGCGTCTCAAAACCTACGTACGATAACGGCCTGGGCTTTCTCTACAAATGGAATATGGGCTGGATGCATGACACGCTCAAATACGTTGAGGAAGACCCCGTACACCGGGCTTTTCACCATAACAACCTGACCTTTCCGTTATTTTACGCATTCACCGAACAGTACATGCTACCACTCTCGCATGATGAAGTGGTACACGGTAAAGGATCACTTTGGGGCAAAATGCCGGGTGATCTCTGGCAAAAAGCAGCAAACCTTCGCTTGCTCTACGGCCACATGTTTGGCCACCCAGGCAAGAAACTGCTGTTTATGGGCTGTGAATTTGGACAGCCAGAAGAATGGAATTATAAACAGTCGCTCAACTGGTCTTTACTGGAATATCCCCTGCACAAAGGATTACAAGACTGGGTTCGGGCGCTTAATACCCTCTATCGCACATATCCTGCACTCGGTAAAGACAGTGGAGATGCCTTCTACTGGATTGACCACACCGACGCACAACACAGTCTGGTGAGCTATGTGCGGCATCTGGACGATGAAACCCTGGTGTTTGTCCTGAACTTCACCCCTGTGCCGCGCGATGAACACCTTCAGGGCATGCCCAAGACGGGGACCTGGAAGCTCCTGCTAAATAGCGATGACCCTGCTTATGGCGGTAGCGGATACGGGAAAGTGAAAGCAACTGTGAAGGTGAACGATAAAACACCTCACCAGGGGCAACCGGGTTCAATGAAGCTGACTGTGCCGCCTTTAGCGCTGATGGTGTTCAAACACACGCCGGCGAAAACCAAGAAGAAGAAATAGACGGGCCGGCTGTATTGCCAGCATTCGACGCACAGGGTCTACGCGTACATAACCGCGCTATTGCCAGCTGCGCCCTTCAATCACAACGTTGAAGGTTACGGAGTTGAATTGTGGTACAATCGACGAATCAACTGGAGAGGGGTAGTTTTCCAGATTGATTTCAGGCAATTCCTGCGAACCAAAGCCAAGCGCTTCAACCGCACCATCGCCATTGTCGAGCCCGAGTTGGATGAGCTGAGAAACGATGGCCTCTGCCCTGCGGATACTGATATCAAAGTTATCTTTCTCCGTATCACCATCGGTAGAGTAGCCCCAAACGCTGATCACGATATTTTTGTGACCCAGCTTGGCGTTATCGAGAAGTCCTTTGGTGGAAAGGTAGATTTCGTAGAGGTTGTTGTTCTGCGTAGAATCAACGTCGAAAGAAGCTTTATTGAAGTACACAAACTTGTTTTCAAGTTCTACTTCGTAAGCCAGCATCGCGCTTTCGTCGAACTCGACCACTTCGTCATCATTATAACTGACGATACCAACGATGAAGCCGGCTTTTTCACGCGCTTTCTCTTTCCACAGCACAGGCACACCATTGCCCGTGGCAATGAGCACTTTGTTCTCTACTTTCAAATCAACAGCTTCAGGAAGCGGGCCAAGGAACTGCTGGGCGCGAAGCTCCAAAATTTCGTCCGACAAATCGCTATACGCAGTCCAGCGTTGCACCACGTCTTCAGGATTCAGATCAGTGGCTTCCAGCAGCGAATCAGCACTAATGGCCAGCGGGTCTTTGAGACCTTGCACAAACCACTTGCCGCCATCCCGTCCTGAATCAAGAATGACAATACCCGGCTGGCTGTCGAGTTTGTTAAGGTACTCTTTCCAGTCGATGTTGTCTTTTACGAAGAAAACAGCAATCGTAACCAACCAAACGGCAAGACCACCCAGGATAATCCAGAAAAGCGGCGATACGGGCCGTGTTGGAATTTGGTAGTGCGAAAGCAGCTCGGATTCGAGAATCGGCTTGGTTGCTTCAAACGGTGTAATATCGCCGTCGAAGAACGTAAGGGCAGCATTAAATTGGAGATGAACAGAGCGCGCGGTTTCTTTCAATACGCGTCGCAATTCGGGCTCCGGCGTAACGCGAACAACAGCCGCGAGAATAGCCTTGGGGCCTTGTTCAATCCAAACAGTCAATTCTCCAACTTGCAGGGTTGCAAGCCCCTCCTCTGCCTTTGTGCCGAACGAGTCTTGCACAAAGTCCTGGATGGCGGTAAGCATACTGGATACGAGCGAACCATCTTGTGCTTTTACCGAATCGGCAACCACGTGCTGCAGCGGCAACCCGCTGATGCGATGGATAAGAAAGACTTGCTCAACGCGGTACCGCAGGGTATGACTGAGAACAACTTCAGAAAACGAGCGGCCGCTCCGCATGGCTTCAATCTGCCACTTGATGCCCTGGAGTGAGACGCCATATTGCAGTGCCCACTTGATGGCATTACGGGTAGAGCGGAAAGATTCGCGAATCCCCCGGCGCAGCGCAGGCACCACGAGTGGGGAAATCCCCTCGACCATGGTTTCTGTGTCCTGTTGAACAGATACGTCCAGGGTTCGGCTAAATGTCTGGGATAACGCCTTGGCGAGTTTGTCTCCTTTCCTGGCGTTTATTGCTACGGCTTCGGGCAGGTATTTGCTGATAGAATTGAGTTGGGCATCTGGTGCCTCCAACTCATCCAGCCGGCGATGCAGTTGCATCAGCTGATACTGCTCTGGCGCGAGGAGTATCCGGCGAAGTTCTTCAATTTCTTCTTCTGTAAGCTTGCTCAATACACCATCCCCAGCGCCGCTGCCATACACCGACCCCACAACCTTGGAACCAAGGGGTGTTCGCCTATAGGGGTTTGCAGGAGAAGCTTCAGACATAATTGGAATCTAATCCGACTTAAACGTGTCACCAGGCATGTAGCATGCTTTAAAAGCATATATGCGCAGGTCGTTAAAATAGTATCAGGAGTGATTTCAGCGCATTAGGCTAGCTTGCACAAAACGCGGGAAATCTTTGGTTAAAGGTATTTAACGCCAGTAACAGGTTAATTCTTCGGCTTTGTATTGTATGCCGGCTACACACACCCAACTCACACCATACAATCTCGAAGAGCTTGATAATATACGGTATTTATTGCGAAAAAGTATCGTAAGGGAATCTTTTCTGCAACAGCGTTTTTATCTTTGCGCTATGTCAGTGGTTCTGCCTGCCATCTTTGAGCAACCAGATAGCACCAGAACATACACATGTCGCATGCTTGCAGGAGCGACCTGCAGTTTTTGAGTACAGTTTTTTCAACTACGCCAAGCCCTAAGAATAAACATCAGGAGAATAGGGCGGCATACCGTGTGTCTCACTCGACCATCAACCTTTGGCGCAATTGTCATCATACTATTCGCCCGAGCATGTAACTCTTTTGGCATTTTAGCATTGAATAAAAAACTGAACCAAATTATCAAATTTTCTTTCTCGAACACCCTTCGTAACGAACGGTAGAGAAACCGGACGAAAAAATGCTATCGCATGGTTTTTCGATTGAATTCACCACACGTGCATAATTCGTGCTTCGAAAAGCCTACCTGTATTAACCCGGTTCGTTTTGGATTCCATCGATTGCCCTGTAATAGGTCCAAACAACGGTAAGCTCAAGTAATGACCAAATCTTCTTCGCAAGACGTTACCCCGAAAATAGACTTGCAGATGACCCAGAAAAAGATCTGTACCCTCGGCACATCAGCCGTAGGAAAAAGCAGTCTTGTTGCCAGATTTGTCAAGGGAATTTTCTCTGACAGTTACCTGACGACAATTGGCGTCAAGATTGACAAGAAGTCCGTGTCCCTGAAAGGGCAGAAAGTAGATCTGCTAATATGGGATCTCAACGGCGAGGATCGATTCCAGAAACTCTCCATGAATTACCTTCGCGGTACAGCAGGTTATCTGCTCGTCATCGATGGTACACGGCGCAACACCCTGGACGCTGCTCTGGCTTTGCATCACAAGGCCCAGGCAACCCTCGGGACTGTCCCTTCTGTTGTTTTAATCAACAAAGCGGACAGAAAAGAAGAGTGGGAGATTGAAGAGGCTGATATCAATGATTTACAAGCACGAGGCTGGACGGTAATGGAAACCAGTGCCAAATCCGGCTCCGGAGTGGAGAAGGCTTTCACTAACCTTACGCAAAAGCTCGTATAGCCAGAATCGATCAGTTCTATCCCAGCAAATCACTGCCATGAATCCTGTTTTGTTACCTCCCAACCTGCTTGCACAGCTGGACATGGCTGTCTTTCGCCGCGAAAGCGATGGAGCGTTCTCGTTGATTGGAGAGGCGCCCCAGTGGCTCAGACAGTTGTACCCTAAATTACCTACGGATGGCTCAACCTGGCATCCGGAGCATCACCTTGTTTATCTCGCCCACTTTTTGGAAGAAGCGGAAGAGGTATGGAAAGGCGGCACGGTTGTACACCACACGTCGGATATCTGGACAGAAGAAGACCCAACAGGCAAAGAGTGGCTCCTCGAAGCCATTGCACTACGCCTGGACGACCAGGATCTCCTTCTGCTTAAATTTCCTTCCAACGACTTTCAAACGTTGCGCAGCATCTACCAGGAAGCCCGCGACCAGAGTTTGAAGCAATACAATTTGATGAAGGAGATCGATAAGCGCGAAGTGCTGCTGCACTGTACCGTGCACGATCTTTCTGCACCGCTGGCCGGCATCCGCGCCAGCCTCTGGCTTTTGCACGAAGACAAAATGGTGCAGCCCGTAGGAGAAGAATTTGTCGAAATTGGCCTCGACCAGGTCGACAAAATGCAGGACCTGATCAAAGATACCCTGACAACCTTCTCTACGCGCTCCAAACCGCTCTTCCAACCGACAGCCAACCTGGAAGACGCACCTGATATTGCCGAGAGTGCCAAAGAGGTAACCGAAGCCCTTGGCGCAATGGCCTCGATGAAAGACGTCACCTTCAGGATATCAACAGAAGGCCCTGACGATACCAGTTGGAAAGTAGCCGGTGACCACGCCAGGCTTGAGCGTATTTTGTTCAACTTGCTCGAAAACGCCCTCCGACACACCCGAGACGGCACCTCTGTTGTGGTCCGGCTTCGAGATGAAGGCAATTCCATCCGCATCAGCATCAAAGACCAGGGCAAAGGTGTGCCGCTGGAGATGATGAACAAATTGTTCGAGAAGTTCACCCAGGGATCAGACGAGTCGGGCAAAGTGGGCCTGGGCCTCTATTTCTGTCGTATTACGGTGGAAAGCTGGGGTGGAGAAATTGGCTGCCTGCCAAATATCAAAGATGGCGCTTGCTTCTGGTTCACACTGCCGAAAGCCGGCCAAAACGGCGTCGCGCACGCCTGACCGACTACCCGGCACCCTTACCTAAATCACTCAGGACTTCTCGCCGTTGAGGGTTACCATCAGGCGCCTGGCGCCACCGTAGTCTCTGTGCTCACACAAGTAGATCCCTTGCCAGGTCCCTAACCGAAATTGTCCACGGGCAATCGGCAGCATGAGGCTACTGCCCAGCAAAGCAGCTTTGATGTGCGCCGGCATATCGTCTGGTCCTTCCATCGTGTGCTTGAAATACGGCTCGTTTTCAGGCACAAATTTATTGAAATAGGCCTCCATATCTTCCCGCACGTCAGGACTCGCATTTTCATTCAGCGTCAACGAAGCCGAGGTATGCATAATAAAAATCTGGGCCATCCCTACCGCATACGCCTGTAATTCAGGTAGCTGTTGCAGCACTTCACGGGTGATCAGGTGAAACCCGCGGCTTTTGGGTGAAAGTTGGATCTCTTTCTGAAACCAGGCCATATTCTATTCAGATCAGGGAATTTGCAGTAGCTTATGGCTCTGTAAACTTAGACGCCAATGCGGGTTGCGGAGGCAATACGCCAATGCCTGCTGTGTATTAACTGCCACATCAGGACCGTCCATCGGCTGCAGGAAAAAATGGTCAAAGTCGAGATCAGCATACGCCTCAGGCATGGCTTCAGGCTGCGGATAAACCAGCTTGAGCTCATTGCCTGTCGTCTGCACGGTCGTTGTACCTGCTTTGGGGCTCACGCATATCCAATCTATGCCTTCAGGCGCGGGCAAGGTGCCATTGGTCTCAACGGCGACTTCAAAGTTGGCGGACTTTAACGCATCAATCAACGCCACATCTAACTGCAGTAGGGGCTCGCCGCCTGAGCACACGACGTACCGCGACTGTCCTGCTTCAGCTTCGGGCCAAAGTGCATTTACTTGCGCAGCCAACGCGGTAGCATCTTTGTATTTCCCACCACACGCACCGTCCGTACCGAAGAAGTCGGTATCACAAAACTGACAAATAGCCTGGGCCCGATCAACTTCTCGCCCTGACCAAAGGTTACATCCTGAAAAACGCAAAAACACAGCCGGCCGGCCAGTATGCAGGCCTTCACCTTGCAGAGAATAGAATATTTCTTTTACAGCATATGCCATACACGTCTTCCAGAAGATGCAACATGCCTAACTTTCAGCCTCCAGGGATTCCAGTTGGCGCAAAAACGATTTTACCGAGACATTTTCAGGATCTTTCTCGAGTGCCATCTCCCATGCAAACCGCGCTTCTTCGTAGCGTTTGTTGTTGGCCAATACAGCTCCGAGATTAATCCACACCTCAATGGCTTCAGGTTGGAAGTTCAGAATACGCTGGTATTGCTGAATCCCTTCCTCGAGCCGGCCTGCTTCTACCAACATATTGGCCAGGTTGTTTTGCATCGCAAGGTTTGTAGGATCCATTGTGATGCCATTTTGATACGAATCAATGGCTTTCTCATATTGCCGGCTCCGCCAAAGCAGATTTGCAAGCGTCACCCAGGCCACCGGGTTATCCGGCTCAGCGTTGATGCCATTCTCCGCCTCATTAATTGCCTGTTGCAATTGCTGCGCACTATCAGCCTGGGCCAGATAAAACTCAGCTTTTTGCTGCTCCCCTACCCGCAATAACGCCTGACCGAGATTATACTGGGCGCCCTGATGCCACGGCTGAGCTTCAGCTACAGGCTCCAGATACTCAATCGCCTTGTCTGTATCCCCCATCCGATTGTACAGCGTGCCAATAATGTAGGCATAGTCATTGTTGTCGGGCCTGAGCTCAGCACCTTTCAAAGAATACTCCAGCGCTTTCTCCAACTCACCCGTTTCTTCCATCAACTGTCCCAACCACATGTAGGCTGTTGGATTTTCTGTATCCAGGACAATTGACTCTTCAAAAGCAGCCAGGGCGCTATCTGGCTCACCTAGCTTTGAATAGGCTTTGCCTAATTCCAGATACAATTGCGTTGTCGGCAGAATTTCTTCTTCCGCTTTGTATGCTGCTACCGCCTGACGAAAAAGCCCGCGACGGAAAAAGTTCACACCCATGTTATGATGTGCCCCTTTGTATCCAGCATCCCGCTTCAACACATCCTGGTAGGCCATCTGTGACTGCTCCCACCGGTTCATTTGGGCGAAGATACGGCCGCGCATGAAATATATATCCGCAAGGTCAGGCTCAATGGCTGTGGCGCTATCAAGGTATGTCATGGCAAGGTTATGATTCCCTTGCTGAAAAGAGCGTTCACTGCGACTCATAAACCTGCCGACTTCGGGAGGCAGGGTTAATCTCAGCGCCTCTGTCTTGCCCAGACTTGGCCCATCACTGCCCGTATTACATCCCGTAAAGCATAGGACAAAACCCAATACGCAGGCCGCAAATAGCTTTTTCCTGGTGCTCATCATTCTTTCTTGCATGTTTATTTTCCGGTAAGCGTCGTAAACTGTCCGTCTCCTTCCCTCACCAAAATTTCCTGATTGGCATCTATATCAAGCAGAACTTCTTCTGCGCCACTTGGCCAACGTATTAATAACGAATCTACCGTGGTGTTATTTCCCAGACCGAAGGTCAGTGTCTTTTCGTAGCTAGACAAAAAGCTGCTACCTGTTTTCACCCAGCGCTCGATGCGCAAGTCAGGGACAACGGCAATAACATGGGCCCCCACCGCATCGCGGTTACTATCCACGCCTTCAAGCTTGACGCGCAAATAGCCGCCGGCCTGGGTATCATTACGCCACAGGCGAGCGGGACCGTCGTTCTCAACAAACAGAAGATCAATGTCGCCATCCCTGTCGTAATCTGCATAAGTCAGGCCACGGGCCACCATAGGCATGTTAAACGGCGCAGCTTCAGACTTAAACTCGTCAAATACACCATTACCACGGTTGAGATAGATCTGCGGCGGCTGCCTGAATTTGATGGCTTCCTGTATGCGGGAAATATGCGTGAGTACGTGGCCATTGGCTGTAACCAAATCGAGGTCGGTATCAAGATCT
Organism: Bacteroidota bacterium; assembly: GCA_039111535.1. Classification (NCBI taxonomy): domain Bacteria; kingdom Pseudomonadati; phylum Bacteroidota; species Bacteroidota bacterium. Next base: position 52,042 of record JBCCIM010000013.1, read on the forward strand.
ATATCCAGCAAGCTGAGGCCAAACGTAAGCGTTAAGTTACTCGGGAAAGCAATGCGAGAAGCAGTAGCACGGTCTACAAACTGACCATAAGGAGAGTATCGATACACGCCAACGGTTTCTTCCGTAAAGTTGCCAACGAAGGTGGATACATAGCCTGTACTATCAACAACGCCTGTATCGAGCCCCATGCCTGCCCGTGCCCGACCATGCTGGCTCACAGCAACGCCGGCCTGCAAGCCTACTTCTTTAAAGGTCCCATCTTGCTGGTTTTCGAAGAGGTAGTCATTTTCCGTATCATTGCCTACCATCACATCAATCCAGCCATCTTTGTTGAAGTCGATAGGGGCTACGCCCAGCGTTTTGTCTTTCAGTGTATCGAGGCCGGCTAAAAACCCTGCTTCACGGGTCCGATTGGTAAAGGTCCCGTCTCCGTTGTTGCGGTAGTAGTGGCTCGCACGTCCATTGTATTCCTGTGGCGTGCAAAACATCTTTTGCCCTTCAAATTTACACACGATGTCGTTGAGGAAGCTCCAGTCTACATAGTTGCCTACGTACAAATCCACAAAGCCGTCTTTGTCTGCATCAAAGAACATCGCCGAACTACTCCACGCGCTTTCGTCAGTTATCCCTGCATCGGCCCCAACTTCTACAAAGCGCCCCCCCTGGTTTTCGAAAAGCATGTTTTTCCAGAGGTTTGTCATAAAGAAGTCTTCGTCTCCATCATTGTCGTAATCAGCAACTGTAAAGCCAAAGCTATAGGTGTAGGTGTCTTTCAGGCCGCTGTTGGTGTACGTTACTTCGGTGAAAGATCCGTCTTTATTGTTTTCATAAAGCCGTACTGCCTGTACTTTTCTTCTTTCATGATGCGGGAAGGTGCCGCCTACAGCAAGCAGGATATCCGGCCAGTTGTCGTTGTTGTAATCGATAAACGCAGCGCCTGGACCGACAATTTCTGGCATCAGTTTGTTATCGAATCCACCGGTCTCGTGGGCGTATTCACCGAGGCCAGCAGATGCGGTGACATCTGTAAACACCGGGGCACCTATATCAAGCGAAGGAACGGCCGGCTCTTGCACACCACATCCCGTCAGGATACTGCCGAGCAACAAGATGCTGCCCAGTACAAGCAGTTTTGGGGCGTTAAACAACATAGGGGTATCAAAAATTCTTGGATTAACGAGATATTTGTTCATACGTATCAGCACCTTCAACGATAAATATCTCCTGGTTCTTTGCAATGTTTGTAAACACGGTGGCTGGTGAATTGGGCCATTCGATACGAAGCGTATCCACCTGGCTGTTGTCACCAAGGCCAAAAGTCACCGTTTTTTCCGAACTGGACAGGTAACTGGAAGCAGTCCGAATGCGCCGGACCATATCAAGCCCGTTTACAGTCGCTGTAATTTCTGCACCAATGGCATCACGATTCCCCTTCGTCCCCTGGACCTTTACGCGCAAAAATGACTGCCCCTGCTGGTCGTTTCGCCACAGGTAGGCTTTGCCACTATTTTCGGTAAAGAGCAAATCGAGGTCACCGTCTCTGTCGTAATCAGCCTGGGCCAACCCGCGCGCAACAAGCTGGTCGGTAAAGACGCCTTCATCTGCTTCATGCAGATCGAACACACCATTCCCGCGATTCAGGTAAAGTTGGGCCGGCTGCCGATAGGTTACTTTGTCCTTATCGCCAATCCGGTCTGGGTACACGTGGCCGTTAGCAAGCAAAATATCCATGTCTGTGTCTAGATCTGCATCAAACAGAATCAACCCAAACGTGAGAATCAACAAACTGGGGTAGCCGACCCGAGAAATGGCTGAGCGGTCGAGAAACGATTCATTGCCGATGTGTTTGTATACACCGACCATTTCTTCGGAGAAATTACCAACAACAATTGAATAGCGGCCGCTGCTATCCAGCACTGCGGCATCGATACCCATGCCAGCGCGCGCTTCGCCATGCTCGCTAAACGCCATGCCGCTTTTGACACCAATTTCTGTAAACGTACCGTCTTTGTTGTTGCGATAGAGCAAGTCTCCTTCCCCATCGTTGGCTACGGCAAAATCTGTCCAACCATCATTGTTGAAATCCAGGTCAGCAACCCCCAGCGATTTACCCAAGGTTGGATAGAATCCGGCTGTTGCAGTAACGTCACGGAAGGTACCATCGCCGTTATTCAGGAAGAAGCTGCTGGGAATGCCTGTGTAGGCTGCAGGTATGCAATACAGCTTAACCGTGCCCCCTGGTGGGCAAAAAATATCAGTCTCTTCGCTCCATTCGACATAGTTACCAACATAAAGGTCGAGCCAACCATCTTTATCGGCATCAAAAAACATGGCTGAACTGCTCCAGACCGCGAGTTCGTCAATGCCGGCAGCGGCGCCTACTTCGACAAAAACACCATTGTCATTTCGGAAAAGCATGTTGGTGCGCAGATTGGAGACAAAGAAGTCTTCATCGCCATCATTGTCATAATCGGCCACGTTTACACCGAGCGTGTAGGCACGGACGCTGTCGAGTCCGGTGTCGGCGCTGACATCTTCAAATGTGCCATCGCCTTTATTTCGGTAGAGCGAGAGGGACTGCGGCTGGCGTGCAGGATCGGCTTCCCAGTTTCCGCCGGCAGCGAGCAGAATGTCGAGCCAGCCATCACCATCATAATCGATAAAGCCGCCGCCGCTCCCCATCGGTTCGGGGTACCACTTGTCACCAGTTGCTCCTGTGTGATGCAGGAAATCTCCGAGGCCGGCTGCATCGGTTACATCAACAAAAGATATCGGCTGTGGATTTTCAGCTTCTTCAACAGGTGAATCGCTGCTACAGCCTGCCAGGCAAAAGAGTAAAAGAATAACAACAAGCTTCATGCTCGTTCAAACTTATTTTGGCCTAAAGCCACAGAGAGGGTGGGGGCACACATGTCATCCTGGTGTGGTGGTTAGGAGATGACAACAGATATCCCAATAAAAGAGCAGAAAGCGCCGGGGTTCCATTATATAAGCAAACTGAAAAGCCGGCATAAACACAGATGCCATCCTTCTGGTGCCGAAGCACCTGAAGAATGGCATCCCTCAACGCAAGCGTTGATCAGTGTCTTTTCAACTTACAAGCCAAGTGCAAGAGAGAAGCGGTTTACGCCATCAAATACACCAAAGTCGGTGTAAGAGTAGTCGGCAGTAACGTTGATGTTGGAGAGATTAAAGTTCAGTCCAGCACCAAGGCTAAATCCGCGTTCCTGATCCTGTACAAATGCTTCAGCGATACCGGCACGGAGTGACAACAGATCCATGAAGGTATACTCAGCACCCGCTTTAACGTGCTCCTGGAAGTCACGCGGACGCTGTGCGTCTACGCTGAACTGGATGGAGTGAACGTTGGGATCCATGCTGGTAAAGTCGACGAGATCCATCGCCAAACCAATCTGGAACGTCAGCGGCAGCTCAAAGCTTTCTGTTACGTAGGTTACTTCTTGAGAGAAGTTGCGCGCGCTCATACCGATGGTAAGGCTACGGAATCCGGTGTTATAAAGTACACCGAAGTCAACGGCAACTGTGCTCTCTTTGAAGTCACGGTTTGTAGTTGCACCCGCGTCAGCAGATTCCGGCTGTGAGCCGAGATCCTGCGTAGCGATTTTGAAGTGTGCACCTACAGAGAACCGGTCAGTGAAAGAGCGGGCATAGCCAAGACCAATCGCCATAGCGGTTGGGCTGAATGTACCCAGTCTAACAAAACCAGCGTCCGTATCAGCGCGAATGGTCTGCTCAATTTCACCGTAGTCCAGTGACAAGATTGAGAGGCCAAACACACCGTAGTTTCCACCCTGAGGCTGGAAAGCTACGCTGAAAGCGTTGTAGTTGATGTCTTCAATAAATGCAGTGTTTGAAAAACCAACGTGAAATGTACCACTCATGCGAGCCATACCAGCTGGATTATAAAACAATGCTGTTGACGTGTTATAAGACTCGTCAGCGGTCACGGCGCCACCAAGTGCGGTAGCACGCGCGTCCAGAGAGGTCGTCAAGAACTTCATGCCTGTCTGGGCAATCTTTTCAGTGTCGACCTGGTCGAAATCTTCCTCTACCTGTGCAAAACTCGAAGGCACTAAAACCATCATGAGCGCAACAAGCAGCATCGAGGATTTTAAACTTCTATTCATAGCTTTTTTCCAAGATTTTGGTTGCTCTATTAGAGCATTGTTAGTCTAGGAGCGCACCGGAGTGCGCTCCTGGCGCTCAGATTTATTTAATGACAACCATTTTCTTCGTATCAACGGCACCCGTTGCAGTGTCTTCAACGCGAACGAGGTAGACACCACTTACGATCAACTGGCGGGCTTCAGTCAGGAGGTCCCATTGTTCGTCACCAGAACCGTCTGTATGCGACAGCTGCTGTACAAACTCACCAGTTTCAGTGTAGATCGTAATGTTACATTCGCCCGGGATATCCAGGAAAAGTACCTGCAGACGCGATGCGTCACCGTCTACGAAGAAACGTACAGACTCATCAGAACCAAGGTTCACAGGATTCGGAACGATAGCAAAGTCGTTAACCGTAGCACCAGGTGCACGCTTCAGCGTGGTTGGTGAATAAGTCTGTGTGTAGTAACGGCTACTCTTCAGTGGAACGCCACCTGGAGTACCTGTGATCGCATCCGGATCATTAGGCTGAGCAGGTCCTACAGCTGCAAGATAGTAGTAGTATTCTACACCACGAAGCAAACCATTGGAATCGTCAAAGCTACGTGCGCTACCTGGCAATGAAGCCACGCGCTCGTATCCTTCCATGTTGTCCACGAAGTCGCTTGTACGCCATACTTCCCATGCTTCAGGATCGCCAGCACCTGCGTGTGACTCCCATGCGAGGGCAATTACGTCAGGCAGACCCTGTACAGAGAATGTACGTGGCGGACGTGGTGGCTCAACGATTGGGTACGTCGTCATGTTGTTTGAAGCTTCAAACACACGGCGTGCCTGATACATCTTCTTGAACATAGAGTCACGTGCCGTCATGAACCACTGGTTTTTCGTCAGTGCTTCACCACCGGTGTTATACTGGGTGTAATCAAAAGGTGTTGTATCGATTACGCCGTCACCGTTTGCATCGTATTCAATGATGAGGTCATCATCAAAGCCACTGCGTTTGAAAGTCTCACCAACATGGAGCGCTGCATCGTAGCTCAAACCGTAAGCAACGAGGGCTTCCCACACGTTAATGGTTTCATCGAACTGCATGTCGTAAGGACCAAATGCAATTGTAGAAGCGTGACCACCCTGCTTACCGGTAGACGCATCAAACTGCGGCTCCCAGAATACACCACTAGGCTCAACGCGGTCTGCGTAGTGTGGGTACATACGTGGTGGACGACCAACTTCTGCGTCACGGGTAAGGATACCCAACTCGTAGTAGTCACGGATTGGCTGACCGTCAGCAGTAAGTGCTTCGTCAGAGTCCATGAAACCAAGCGTCAGTGGCTGGTTGTCAGGGTTGTAGCTACGATCTGTGGTAGATTCGTCAGCGTGCAACACCATGATACCAGACATAGACTGACCAGCCAGACGACCTGTTGTGTCACGTGCTGTGGTCCACTGGTTTGAGTTGATCATCGGGCTACCAAGGTGATCCCAGTTACCTGATGCGAAATCAGGGTCAAAACCAGCCCAGGTGTAGATAGCGGTGAAGTCTACTGGGTAGTCTTCGTTACCATCACCTACTACGTCAACCATGCTAAACTTGCCCCAAGCCTGTGCAGCAGAACCCGTCCAGGCTCCCTGATCACGACCTGTCTGACGCCATCCGTTAAAGAATGCGGTCTCGTTCAAAGTCTGGCCTTGAAGCTCGATTTCGTCGTCAGCATCCACGTTACCTGTGTTTTTGAATTCACGGTGGATGATATGGAACTGATCATTGTACTCGTTGCCATATGCATAAATATGGCGTACAACTTCAACCCCACTTGCATAACGTGCAACGTTACGAATAACACGGTCAGCAGGCAGCGAAGGATCAACTTCTTCGACTACTGCAACCTGGTCGAAGCTGGAAACTCCATCCACAAACACTTCTGTATCTTCCCATTTACTGATCAACGTATTTTCCATGGGAGTTACAAACTCGGCACCCGGTGTACGGGGCCCGAGGCGTGAGGAGAAGTCAGGGAAGCTCTGACCGTCTGGGCTGGTCCAGTCTTTGTGACCAATCCAGAAGTACTCTGCACGGGTATGTCCACTATTACGCTGGATCGCAGGCCAGGAGGCACCACGGTTATTCAGCGCCTGCTCATGGAGCGCACCCGACTCTACGTAAATATTTCGAAAGTTCCCGATATCCAGCCACACCGTGGTAAACTGGGCACGGGCGTCTTCAGCTGTCATGGCAAATACCATAACTAGCGTGAAGATCATTGTACCTATTTTTGACACTTTCATTATTGCCTCAATGATTGCCTATTAGACAATTAGTGTAATACTAAGGAAAACTGTGAGCAATGTGCTCAGGGGAAAATTGAATCGATCCAGTTAAGAGCAGGTGCGAACGAATCGCACCTGCTCCTGGATCAAGTTCATTTAGAAGCTCAGACGGAGGCCAAAGGATACTGCCCGTGGGTTCAAGAACGTATTGAACCGGAAGTTAGGCATATCGATGTAAGCTTTGTCGTCGAGTGCTTTCTGCAGTTCGCCATCAGGCACTGCTTCCCATGCTGAGCCATTCCAGCGGCTGTAATCGCCTGTATCTTCTGCCCAGTACCATGCGACAGAATTCGGGTCAGCTGCACTTGAAAGACTGGCAACTTCTTCGATTGGCTGGAACTCTACACTTGGATGACGGAAATCACCAGGCTGGTCATCTCCAGGAATCCAGATGTAAGGTTTCTGCTCTGGGTTGTTCAGGCCGTCATAGATGTCGCCTGGCAAGTGCAGGGACCACATGTACTGCTCGAAGTCGCGGTTGTCTGGTGAGAACGCCGCGAAGCGGTACAGGTGACGGAGGTTGAACACGTTAGCAACGTCGAGGAATACCTGTGCATTACCAAAGTTGGTGTTAATGTGCTTGGTAAAGCGCAGATCAAAGTTCCAGAAGTCTCTGTAGCGAACGTTTTCGTTCAGCTCAGGAGGCGTGGCGCCACCGCCACCCCAGATGAAGGACTGTCCTTTGCGCCATTCACCGAGGAGGTTGACACGCCAGTTACCCAGGATTCCTGAAGAAGAACCACCGAAGTCGGCAGGTGTCAGGAACTGCAGGTTCATGCGAGCGAAAGGCTCAGCAACTGGAGCGTTGATACGGAAGTCCGTAGATGTACGGAGGTAGTCACGCTGCTGTGACTGGTTTTCGTCAAACCGACCAAAGCCGAAGTTACCATCTTTTTTGGTCAGGAAGGTGTAGTTAACGAAACCACGCAGCCAGCGACCACGGTTCTTCGTAATCGTGAACTCAGCACCACGGATATCTTCGTAGTTCCAAGGCTGTGCAAGGTTGTACCCAACGATTTCGCGAAGATCTTCATAGAAGACTGCACGGGTCTGGTTGCGTACGTCGCGGTAGAAACCGCTTACACGGAAGAGGAACTGATCAAAGAAGTTTTGATCATAACCCAGCTCATAGGCCACTGTTTTTGGCAGTGGGTGATTTGGGTTACCAATGCGGTCAATACCGCCTGAGAGAGACTGTTCGATACCGAAGATGTCACGAGCCAGAAGCATCTGACGGAAGTGACCGTAGTTGAAGTAGAGCTTGCTATTGTCGGTAATCGGGAAGGAGATACCAACGCGTGGGCTTACTTCAAGCTGTGCGTCAACTGCTTCACGAGGAATTACTTCGTCAATAACTTCCACACGGCTTCTGAGGATTGGATCGAACGGATCGAAGTTCCACCATTCTGTGTTTGCATCGAAGTAGTCGAGGCGAACACCGAGGTTAGCAATCATACCACCAAATTCCAGTTTACCCTGTGCATAAGCTGCACCCTGGATTGGAGCTTCGTTGTATGGGAATGCTGACTCTGGCTCAGGACCAACGAGTTCGAGGTTAACGTGCGCAAAGCGCATATCGTAGTTACTTACGATTACTTCAGCACCAGTTTTGATCTGGAGGAAGCGGTTAACCTGGCTTGTGAGGTCAAAACGACCTGTGAATACGCTCACATCTGAGGTATCACGTGCCTTGTTCCAGTGACCACCTGTGGTTTCACCAAGTCCGAGAAGGTTACCACCGATACCGGAGTATCCAAATGGCTCTTCACCAACACAGTAAGAAAGCAGTTCGCCGTCACCGTTGGTGTCGGTTGTACCACCAAAACACTGCTGAACAAATTCCTGGTTAACAACACGACCGAAGTTATCCGTAGCAGTAACAGCAATCAGGTTGCCGTTTTCGTCGAGGAATGAACCATCGCGAAGGTTAGCAAATGGCGTACGGTACTTCGAGTTGATGTAGTTGGCCGTTACTTCGTAGAACGTGTTCTGGTTCAGCGTGTGAACAAACTCACCACCGAACATCGTGTGATCGATGTTGGCGCGGTTTACTTTAGCATCACTAAAGCTGATACCACGACGACCAAGACCACTCACGTACACAACGCCGATGTTATCCCAAGGATAAGATGGCAATGCACCACGGTAAGGATCAGCCTGTCCTTCAAAGAATCCACCACCACCGTCGTTTCTGTTCATGCCACGCTCTCTTGCGCTCATTGCGTTAAGCGTCAATTTCATGCCTGGAGCAATGTTTGACGTCAACTTGGCAGAGAAGGTCTCATCTTTGTATGCGTCACGCGTCTGCGGGTAGATGTAAGCAGTCTGCGTGTTACGATAAGATGCGAGGAAACGAAGGTCGCCCAGCTTGTCGCTGATAAATGGAATCGGACCACCAAACGTAAAGTCTGCTTCGTAGTCAGGAGAAGCAATCTCGTTGTCTTTACGGTGGGTAAAGTTGAAGTAATCAACCATATCCTGAACGTTAACATCAAAACCTTCTGTATTCAGACGGTCAACGATGTTGTTCCAGCCAGTAAAGTCATTGTACTGACGCTGGGTGTAGATATCCCAGCCGGCTGCGGTTCCATCAAGGTTTGTCTGCGGGTCAAGCGCAGGACGGATATAGTAGCTGTCGAAGTCTTCTGGAAGACCACCGCGGGCTTTCTCCTGTGCAGGACGAAAGCGGAAAAGACCATCAAACGTGTACTTGTCACGTGAAGGATCTTTTGTTGCGACGTTTACGATACCTGAACGTACGTTACCATACTCAGCGTTAAAACCACCTGTCTGTACCTGTACGGCTTCAACAGAGGTATAACTGATATTGGTAAATGGCTCGTTATTACGGCCAGTACGCAGGTTCATACCATCAACGATAAACGCGACCTCACCGAGGCCACCACCACGAATTTCAAGACCAGGCTCAACACCCGCTTGTAATTCAAGAACATCGTTGATGCTCGCAATTGGAAGGTCTTCGAAGTCCTCGCTTGAAAGGTTGGCAACGTTTGCAGAAACGTCCAACTCAACAATCGGTGCTTCGGCGGTCACAACAACTTCATCGAGACCAACCTCTTGTTCGCCAAGAGAAAAGTCTAAGCTTGATGTAAGTCCTGTGTTTACAGTAACGTTCTCAACAAGCTGAGACGTATAACCTACAAAAGAAGCACGTACACCGTACGTACCAGGTCTTACGTTCAAAATGTTGTAGAAACCATTAAGGTCCGTTACTGCACCCTGGGTTGTTCCGTCGATGACGACGTTCACGCCGGGAAGCGCTTCCCCAGTAGATGCATCACGCACGGTACCCGCTATCTTCCCCGATTGTGCCATTGCCCCCGTTACAGGGATAAGCAGGAGAAGAAGCGCGCCTAGTAGCTTCGTGATTCTCATAGTGTGAATCTCCATCTGGTA
>JBCCIM010000014.1 GCA_039111535.1 Bacteroidota bacterium
CGGCAGCGACTATTTTCGTGAACGAGCAAACGACTTACAAGATGTGCGCGACCGTTTGGTGCGTAACCTGCGGCGCGGCAAGCTGCTGTCTGCAATTGAGTATAACGCAATTGTAATTGCTGAGACCTTGACGGCTGCGGACATCGTTTTGTTTAGCCGGCGTAATATCCTTGGGTGTGCTACCGACTTTGGTGGCCCTACATCACACGTATCCATCATGGCGCGCGGCCTGGGCGTACCCGCTGTGGTAAGCATGCACGGGGTGACAGACCTGGTTAATTCAGGTGACACCATCATACTCGACGGGTTTAACGGCCGGCTGATCATCAATCCAACAGAAGAAACCCTGGCCGGATACCGCAGACTGCAAGAACGATTTGAAAATTTGTTGCTCGACGAAAAGCAACTGGTGCCCCTCGAGGCCAAAACTCTTGATGGTCATGAAATTACCCTGCAAGCTAATCTTGAGTTCAGGGAGGAGGTTGAGCTGGTTGAAGAGTATGGGGGGGAAGGCATTGGGCTGTTTAGAACCGAATTTCTTTTCCTGATGCGCGGCTTCGACGACTACTCCGAAGAAGAGCAATTCGAGACCTACAAGGAGATCGTCGAGAAAATGCACCCGTACCATACAACCTTCAGGTTGCTGGATTTAGGGGGAGACAAAATGCTGCCCATGGGGCATCGCGAGCACAATCCTTTCCTGGGGTGGCGCGGCGTGAGGATTTTGCTGGACAAACCTGAACTCCTGCAACCGCAACTACGTGCAATTCTGCGGGCCAGCGCATTTGGGGCGGTGAAAATTCTTGTGCCGATGGTGTCGAGTTTGGGGGAAGTACGCCGGCTGAAAGAGGCGCTGGCAACGGCCATGCAGTCTCTCGATGAAGCAGGCCAGTTATATGATGCCGAAGTGCCGCTTGGTATTATGGTTGAGGTGCCGGCTGTCGCATTGATGGCGGAGCATTTTGCCGCTGAGGTGGACTTTTTTTCCATCGGCACGAACGACTTGACGCAATATTTGCTGGCAGTAGATCGGGGCAATGACATGGTGGCGTCCAGGTATCACGAACTGGATCCTGCGGTATTGACCTTGATCCGGCGCGTAATTGAAGCCGGGCGTGCCCATCAAATCCCTGTAAACATTTGTGGAGAAATTGCATCGAACCCGCTTGCAACCGCATTGCTAATTGGATTGGGAATTGATAGCCTGAGTGCAACGCCGACTTTTTTGCCCGAGATAAAACGTGTTGTGCGCTCCATGCGACGAAAAGATGCTGAGTCCCTGGCAAATCAAGTTGTGGGGATTTTTGACCCGCGCGAACGAAAAAAGACGTTGATGCAGTGGCTAAAAAACCATGCAGCGGACTATTATGCTTTTCTCATGGAAAGTGAAAGCTCCTCTTTAGAGACTATCGGTTGATTTTGTATTGATTTTACACGGCATTTTGTTGGCGTTGAGTAGATTCTGAGGCGGGGTGAGCCCTGTGTGTTTTCTCAGCGTTGATGGCATCTAGTATCCCCGAAGTCTTGATAGATCAACATTAGTATACAGGCAAAGTAACAGAGCAACGTATCAAATAGAGCATATGAACCTAGCAGACATTCGCCGCATGGACAATGACGGCATGTACGATTTAGTAAAAGCATTCCCCCAACAATGGAAGGAAGGGCGCAAGCTGGCTGAAGCAGTGACGTTGGACGTGTCCCTTAAATCTAAAAATCAGGTTGTGGTAGTAGGGATGGGCGGATCCGCAATTGCCGGCGACCTGGTGCGCTGCTTTGCAGTTGACCAATCGCCCGTGCCCATCTCTGTGGTGCGTAACTATGAGTTGCCGGCATCGGTAGATGAAAACAGTATCGTCATTGCATCCAGCTTTTCAGGCAACACCGAAGAGACGCTTTCTGCTTTCCAGCAGGCCCTTGATCGTAAGGCAACAATCATCTGTATATCTTCGGGCGGACGGGTGTCTGCGTTGGCTGAGCAACACAACCTGCCGATCGTGAAAATTCCGGGGGGGATGCCGCCACGTGCTGCGCTCGGGTATTCGCTGAGTGTATTGCTTGTTGTCAGCAGCAAGCTGGGCCTGATTTCGCTGACCGACGACGACTGGGCTGAGTCACAAGCGCTGCTTGAAGCCCAGACTGAAACGTATTCGGATCCTGAAGCGCAACACCAGGCGCGTGAAATAGCGGAAGCGCTCGTGTCCCGTTTTCCTTTTGTGTACAGCGGTACCGGCATGTTGGAAACTGTAAACCTGCGCTGGCGCGGCCAATTCCAGGAAAATGCCAAAAAGCTTGCGGTGGGCAACGTATATCCGGAATTGAACCACAACGAAATTATGGCCTGGGAATTTGCCAATGGCAAAACCTTTCACGGCAACCTGGGTGTGCTTGTGTTGCGCGACAGTGCAGACCATAGCAGAATCCAGCACCGCATGGATGTAACCCGGCAGCTGCTGTCTGAGAAAGCCGGCTACTGGATGGAAATCTCAACCAGCGGAACGAGCCGGCTGGCCCGAATGATGTCGCTGATCAACCTCGGCGACTGGATCAGCCTGTACCTCGCATATCTGCGAGACGTTGACCCGACACCGATCGGCTTGATCGACCGCTTGAAGTCGGAGTTGGCAAAAGTTTAACGCCTTGATTACAAAAAGCCGGCGCCACAAACGTGCGCCGGCTTTTTTATCATTTGCCGTTGCGCGTAAGAGGTGTTTCAATTGTAGTGTAAGTGGTTGACCCTGATTTTTTGTGTGTATTAATAAATAGACCGCATATGTTTATGCGCAGGGGAACGACTTTTGCCTGTATTTGGTAGCCAATTAATTCGATCTTATACTGTGTTTTGTCTGCGCTGCATACTGGATTGCCCAGGCGGTTGAAATTTGACCTCACGGTGAAAAGCAGCGCAAAATAATCAATACACCCATGCGATTGTGTTTGCCGGATCTGTAAGCACCCATGGATTTGATCTTAGGCTCGCCATACCCCGTTTGTCTCATGCTTCTTGACGAGTGACCTCTTATGCGAGTAGTAAAGCACCTGCTCCTTTTCTCCCTGCTCATCACGCTTGCTTATGTCGACGTTGCGCAGGCCCAATACCACTTTGGTCGGAATAAAATTCAGTATGAGGATTTTGACTGGCAGGTCCTGAAGACCGAGCATTTTGATATCCACTATTACCCGGAAATGAAGGAGTTGGCGGAGCACGGCGCCTTCTTCGCCGAGGAAGTTTACAAGGAACTGGAAAACAAATTCAACTACTCGTTGAATCACCGCGTCCCGATTATTTTTTACTCCTCAAACCTGCACTTCAAACAGACCAATACTTTCCCCGGTTTTATTCCCGACGGCGTGGGTGGGTTTTTTGAATTCCTGAAAGGCCGGGTCGTCGTGCCTGCAAACGGTGAGATTGGCAAATTCAGGCGCGTCATCAGGCATGAGCTGGTGCACGTTTTTACCTTCTTGAAGTCGTTCAAGGTGATGAAGGAGTACCGGATCCCAATCACCAACCGCATGCCACTGTGGTTTACTGAAGGGTTGGCGGAGTATTGGTCCGGTGAGCCTGACTACCAGCACGAAATGGTGCTCCGCGACGCGCTTTTCTCGAACTACTTTGTGCCGCTGGAAAGCATGTTTATGATCCGGGGTACCTTCCAGATGTACAAACAGGGGGAGGCGATATGCCGTTTCATTTCTGAGGAGTATGGGGAAGAAAAGCTGTTGCGGCTTATCGACAATCTGTGGAAGCACAAAGACTTCCGAAAGGTCATGGCGTATACGCTGCATGAAGACTTTAGCGATATTGCCAAGGCGTGGGATGTCTGGGTGAAGCAGCAATACTATCCGATACTGGACGAAACCGTGCCGCCGGCACTGGCTTCCGACCCCATTGCTTTGCGCGGGTTTAGCTCTAAACCATCTTATTACCAGAAGAAAGATGGCTCGCGGAATGTGTACTACATCGGTAACCGGATTGGGTACACCAACCTGTACCACCGCACGCTCGACTCACTTTATCGACCGATCAGCAAAGAAAAAGCAATCATCAAAGGGGAGCGGGATTCGCGATTTGAAGCGTTTCATTTCTTCGAAAGCAGGACCAGCGTTTCCAAGCAGGGTAAGCTCGCTTTTGTAACAAAAAGTGGCGAGAACAACAGCATCCATATTTACGACCTTGAGGAAGATTACCTTGAGGGGTCTTACCAGTTCAAAGACCTGATGGCCATCTATTCGCCAACATGGAGCCCGGAGGGCGATAAGTTGTCGTTTTCTTCGATTGACCGGAGTGGTTTTTCGGATCTCTACATCTTTTCGCTGACTTCTGGCGATCTGGAGAAATTGACAGACGATATTTACGACGAGCGCGATCCTTCGTGGAGCCCCGACGGACGGCAAATTGTGTTCTCTTCAAATCGAACGGACAAAGGGCATGATGGGCCGTACAACCTGTTCAGTTTTGATGTTCAACAGCGTAGCATCCACTATGTAACGTACGGCGAACAGCACGACTTTTCGCCGCAATGGAGTCCTGATGGCAAACATGTGCTCTTTACGAGTGCGCGAAAGGACTCGACTGGCAAATATGGTGCGCAGGATATCTGGTCGATTGAAATGGATGCCCCCCTCGGTGTGCCTCCAGTTGTGGCGGAGTCGGGATTTTCGCCGACTAACCAGTACTGGGATCAACCGGTTACAACACGTGAGGCGCGCCGGCTTACCAATATCACAACGGCAGCATATGATCCGGTGTGGACGCCTGACCAAAAGGTCATCTTTACGAGCTTTGAACGGCATGGCTTTTCAATTCGTGCCCTTGCTGGTGTCGATTCGCTGATTGCCAATCCGAAAGACATTGTCAAACACGATCTTGCAACAACGGGAGAGCATTGGGAATACGGTAGAGTTGCGGACGGAGACGGGGCAACCTCAGTGCCATACAAACGCAAGTATTCGCTGGATATTGCTCAGGGGCAGGTCAGCCAGAACCATATCCTGGGTACCTACGGCGGTGCACTGATTTCCTTCTCGGACTTGATGAGCAACGACCGCTGGTTTGTCACGGTTTATAACCTGGGACGAAGCCGTTCGGACTTCCTGCGTAGCATGAACGTGGCGATCAACCGGGTACAGTATCACAAGCGAGCGAACTTCAGCTACGGCATCTTCCGGCATGGTGGGGAGCGCTATGATATTACCGATCCGGATGCTTCTACATCATTCCCATATGTATTCGAAACGATGTATGGCGGTACGGCCGGTGTCAGCTACCCAATTTCGATGTTCAAGCGGATTGAACTCAGTACCACGCTTAGTTCAAGCCACCGCGAAATTCCTTTTGCCGGCATCAATCGAAAGGCTGTGCTGTTATCCAATGCGCTTTCCCTTGTCCATGACAATACGCTCTATGGCATGAATGGCCCCATGGATGGCTGGCGCGCTAACCTGACGGCCGGGTATACAACAGACATTAAATATTCCAATGTGAATTACTACACCTTGATGGCTGATATCCGTCATTATTGGCGGATTGGTAATCAGGTTACCTTCGCCTCGCGCGCAGTAGCACGCACCAACCAGGGGCGTGAAGCAAGGTTGTTCATCCTCGGAGGTAGTTGGGATCTGCGCGGCAAGCGCATCTATAGCGTTCGTGGTAAAAACATGTGGTTTACCTCACACGAATTGCGCTTCCCGATTATAAATTATCCGTCGCTGATTATTCCACTGCTCGCACCATTTGGCATTGCCAACTTGCGCGGTGCAGCATTCTTTGATGCTGCGCATGCCTGGAATGATGGGTATTACGACGTGAACAAAGTCATTAACGCGGGTGAAACCCTGGGTGCTGCCGGCCTGGGCTTCAGGATGAATTTGTTTGGTGGATTTGTCCTGCGATACGATTTGGGTTACCGATTTACAGATGGATTCCGTACCCGCTCAGACGAGATCTTCAAGCAATTCTTCTTTGGATACGATTTCTAATGATGCACGCCAGAATATTATTATTTGGATGTTTGATGGTCTTGTGTGCTGGCTGCCTCAACTTGAAGTTGGGCCAGGAAATGGTGCCGGATGAAGACGATTGGGCAATGGAAGGGGCGTCTGCTTTGCGGCAGAACGTGTCCCCTGTATCGATTGACCCGCCATTGTATGAAAAATGGCGGTACGACGCCGGCGCGGGCGTAGGTCCTGCTGGTGCACTCATCGTTGACGATATCGTCATTCTTGGTAACCGCAAGGGCATGGTGCACGGCATCCGCATGTCAGACGGCAAGCGAATGGGGCGCATCAAACACAATGCACCCATTGAAGGTGGCATGGCAATGGGAGAAGGGATGTTGTTTTTACCCATGGCTGGCGACAAACGCTCGGTTGTTGCTTACAAATTGTGGGATGGGAAAAAGCAATGGGCCCGAAAAGGACTGCCCGTTGAGGCTGGTCTGATTTACACGGATGGCAAAGTGATCGCTGTTGATAATGAGGCGAATGTCTATGCGCTAGATCCTAAATCGGGCGATGTGCTATGGGAAACCTTGCTTGATGAGCAAACCACCGTGGTTGCTTCTCCAATTGTTGTAGATGAACAACTTTACGTGATCGATGAGCGTGGTATCTTGTACGCCATGTCCATTGATAACGGCGAAATATATTGGGAGCAGCACGTCGGCGCGCCGGTTTACAACACCGCAGCATCGGACGGTAGGAGGCTTTTTGTGCCTACAACACGGGGCCGGTTATTTGCGCTTGACGTACGGGATGGAAGAGAGCTATGGGACTTTGCCCTTGCAGACACAACGGTGCGGTTTTCGACGCCGGCTTATTCGCCACAGACAAAGCAGCTAGCTGTATCAGCAACCAATGGAGAGGTTCGGATGCTAGATGCCGCTACAGGCGATGTGCAATGGGATACGCTATTGGACGGTGCAATTAGCACGCCACCGCTTATTACAAACCAGACCATATACGTGGGTACCATGCGCCGGATGCTTCATGCACTGGATGCGGAGACCGGCATAGAAATTTGGAGCCATGAAGTAAATGGCCGTGTAAAATCAGCGGTAACAGCACATGGCACCAATCTGATTGTTATGGCTGAGACGCAACAAGTGATTTCATTCACCCCCGAGGCGCCTGTAACTGAAGACGAAGAAACCCCATGAAGCACAGGCCAGACCTTTTCAAACTGCGTACGTTGGCAAGCCAATGTGTTCTCTGTATGGCATTGCTGATGCTATGCCTCGGCTCCTTGCACTACGAAGCGCATGCTCAGCAAGTATCCCCGCGCGTTGTTGAGGTGCGCACGAACATGTCAGAAGCAATGGTCTATGCTGATTCAGTATACCTGGGCCGTGCGCTTGACAAGTTTTTTGCCTTGCCTTCGGAGGCTACAACCCTCCGTCTTGTACCGCCCAATCTCGACTCCTGGTCAATGTCGCCCATCATCGCCACGTTAGATGAGAAGATGGCAGACAGCTTGCAACTGACAATGAATTTCCAGTACCACTATCGGGTGGAATCAGTACCGTACGATGCGCTCATTTTTGTCGAGACGCCAGGCGAACGATCGCTATTGGGAGAAACGCCTTTGCTCTACGCCGTCGACGATCCCATTCGCGGCATGCTGTTGGTGACAAAAGAAGGGTATGAACCTTTGCGCTTAACGCCCGGTGAGAAAATCTGGAATCAGCATTATATCACACTTGAGGAAAAAGTAGACGAGGAGCAACTGGCAAAAGCATTCTGGCGCCCTGGAGATAAATCAACCCGCTGGATAGATTACCTCGCTGGGGGCATGGCCGTGGCATCAGGCGTAATGGCAATCCGATTCAAAACAAAAGCAGACCGTCGCTACGCCCGCTATGAACTATCCGGCGACCCAAGCCTCCGTCCTGGGTTCGAGCGATTTGACAGATATGCAGCGATCTCACTAGGTACCATGCAGGTTGGTCTCGGTGTATTGGCAGTGCGTTTTGTGATCAAGTAGGTACTTTTGACATGGTCAAAAGTACCTATCCTGAACTAGATTCAGAATCCATCTCCGCAAGAGCAGCACTTACGACGCTCCAAACTCAACGCCCGTCAGCAAGCGTCTTCGCTTTCCGCCTAATTCCACCTTCCCGGTTTACAGTAATAATGAAATAAGCAAGCTGATCGATTTCCTGGTCGCTTAGTAGCGTTTTCCAGGCCGGCATCAACGCATCTTTGCCCAGTGCTGAACCACCCAGTTTAATAACGCGCTTGAGCTCCACACCGGTACGCTTGAAAGCCGGTGCCGTGAAGTCTACCCGGGGTGTCTGAGCGGTTAATCCAGAGAAAGATCCATTGCCGTCACCGTGTTTGCCGTGACAAGTTTGGCAATGGGCTTTATACAGCGAAAGCCCTTGCGCATACCGACTGGCCTGTGCAACAGCCGGTTGCACCTCAATCGGTTTGGGTTGCCTGGCTTGAAAGAAATGATCACCAAGTGCAAGAAGGCAAAAGAGAAGCAGGATGCAGGCAACCAGTACGCGCATAGCGGGTGTGTCTAAATCTTACTGAACGCGAAGAGCCGGAGGGAATTTTGAACCCTCCGGCTAATTCGGAGTATCGCCTGTAAGTTGTCAAAGTTGAGCCTGGCGATGAAACGGATGGCTAGTAGCGATCAAAAACGCGTTGTGGTTCGACGTGGTCGTCACCTGAGTTGTCACCGCCACCAAAAAGAAGATTCCAGAGAAAATTGAGCATACGCTACCTTCATGAGTTCAAGGGTATTAGAGGAGCTTCTGCGGTAGGTGGGATTGCAGCGCTGGTGGGTAATACAGCATGCTATTTCGACATTGAGCAAGCCGTGTGCCAATGATCTTGACAGCTAAATGGAATGCAACTGGGTGTATTTCGTCAGGGTATAGATTCCATTTTGTAACAGGCCGGGCAAATTGTGTACGCCTGCTGTCGCCTCAAAAGTGAACGTTTATACTATGGGAAAGCGAATTCTTGTTGTTGATGATGAACGCAATGTACGGCATATGCTCGATGAGTATTTGCGCGGGCACGGTTATGACGTGCAAACGGCAACCAACGGCCGCGAGGCCCTCATTGCTGCGCGACAGTTTTTTCCCGACCTTGTTTTGCTGGATGTAATGATGCCCGAGATGGACGGTTTGGAGTTCGTTCGACATTTCCGTCAAGAATCGAATACGCCTGTCATTTTCCTTACTGCCAGAATTGAGGAGACAGAAAAAGTGGTGGGACTTGAACTGGGCGGTGATGACTACGTGACTAAGCCTTTTGGGATGCGTGAATTACTTGCAAGGGTCAAGGCCGTGCTGCGTCGAACATCAAATGCTGTTGTAGAACAAGAGCGGTTTGCGGTAGGGGATGTTGTGCTGGATAAATCGCGCCGGCGGGTAGAAGTGTCTGGTGCCGAGATTAGACTCACGCCAACTGAATTTATGCTGCTTGCTGTATTAATTGCTCATCCTGGACGCGTATACTCACGCGCGCAATTGCTTGAGCGGCTCCATGACATTGCTGTGGAAGGCGTGGAACGGACGGTAGACGTACACATCCGCAACCTGCGTGCTAAAATTGAACCCGACGCCGGTACGCCACGCTATGTGGAAACTGTTTTTGGTGCCGGCTACCGTTTTGCTGAACCCACTTCCTAACAAACTTGAGCCGGCGCATCTACCGGCTGAGCCCTTCTTTTAGTTTGCATCATTTGGTAGTGTCAAGATAAACGTGGTACCTTCTCCTTCGGTCGAAACTACATCGATTGTTCCGCCATGGGCTGCAACGATGGACCGCGAAATGGCAAGCCCAAGACCCGTTGATTCCAGGTGGTTCTGCCTGGATTTGTCGGCTTTATAGAACCGTTCAAAGACAAAAGGCAAATCGTCTGCAGGAATTCCTGGCCCCGTGTCATGCACGCGGAATGTAGTATGCTGTGACGATTGCGAGATATCGATATTGATCGCGCCTCCGGATGGCACAAAGCGCATGGCATTGCTCACCAGATTTTGAAGCACCTGCTGAAGACGTCCAGCGTCTGCGTTTATGGAGATAGGATTTGACGGTGCTTCAAGGCTGAGTGCAACGCTGTTGCTCGCAGCCTCGTTTTCAAACATGGCGACTACGCTTTGCGCAAAATCAACCGGGTTGGTTTTGGTTTTTACAAGTGGTAGTTCGCCGGCGTCTGCAAGAGAGAGCAGCCGTAAGTCGTCTACCAGTCGCTGAAGATGCTGCGCTTCTTCCAGCAGGGTGCCGAGGCGTTCATCGGAAGGCTGGAGGTCACCGTCGCGCATGGCTTCAAGGTAACCCGTGAGCACGGTTAGCGGGGTGCGCAATTCGTGGGCGATATCTGCTGTCATGTTTTTTCTGACCTGTCGCGCGCGGGATAATTCGTCGTTCATGTGGTTAAACGAGGCAGTCAGTACCCCAATTTCATCCTGTGAGTGGACCTGGAGTGCTGTAGGATGTTTGCCGGCTGCCACCGCCTTGGACGCTTCCGTGAGCTCTTTGACCGGTTTCAAACTTGTGCGAGCAAACCAAAAACCCAGCAACAAGGCAATGCTTAATGCGGCAAACAGGGCGTAAATCAATGACGCATCCAAATTGCCCAAAAGAGACTGTGCTTCTGCGCTAAGCGGGATTTTGGAGCTGGGCAAGAGGATGGCCCCAACCTCCTCACCATCTATAAGCAATGGCATGTATTTGCCCATGTCTTCGTTAGATAACACTACGCCTTTTCTCCATTGTTGGTTACCAATTATCACCATCCCGGATGCATCGAGCAAGCCAAAATGAAGTGTTGGTCCGGCTTTGCCCCCATTTCTGCCGCCCGGCGGAGGAGGCGGTGGGCCTTGCTTGCCATCGCGTTTACGCTGCGGTGGTCTGCCACGTCCGCCAGGCTGGGGGCGTGGCTGGCGAATACGTAAAGATTTCTCGATACCGTTCCAGCTACCTTCTGCCTGATAATGGCTTGTGACATCCGTAATAAACACTTGGAGTGCGTCTTCCTGGATGTATTTATCCAATGACGTGCGCGTAGCATCGCGGACAAGCAGCGCAACCAGGATGGCTTGCACAGCAAGTAGAATGGTAAAAGCGAGAACGAGCTTTAGCGTGAGCGAACGCATAAAAACGTGGCGGTTACATGTTCAGGTCTGGCGCCAAGGTAAGTTGAAAATGTTTAGATCATGTTCAGAAACCATCAGGACCTTGTTCAGGTGTTTGCTAAACCGACACCACGATTTTACCGGCAACGCCCTGTGAGAGGTGCTGGAAGGCTTTGTCGGCCTGGTCAAACGGGTAAATGGTGTCTATGCATGAAGTAATATCCTCGCTTGAGAGCCAGGATGCCAGTTGCGCCAGGTCATTGCTTTTTGGGGTCACGATAACAAATCGACTGGCTTTACTGGAGAATAAGCTGCGGATAATACCCGTAGCAAGGCTTACCGAAGGCAAAAGGGTAATGTAGACGCCGCCGCGTTTTAACTGCCGGGTGCATTGGTGGAAAGAGAGGTTGGAGGCTGCGTCGAAAATGATATCGAATTGTCGATCCATTTCTGCCACCTTTGTTTCTTTGTAGTCAAATACTTCCCGTGCGCCGAGGGCTTTAACCATAGCCATATTCTTTTTGCTGCAAGTCCCGAAGACTTGCGCGCCGGCATGGTGTGCAATCTGCACTGCGTACGTACCCACACCGCCTGATGCCCCGTTGACGAGCACATCCTGTCCTTTGGTCAGCCGGCCTTTGTCTCGCAAGCCCTGCAGGGCTGTGCTCCCTGTAGTGCCTGCAGCAGCGGCGGCAGCATGTGTGACATTGGACGGTTTGGGGGAAACATGCTCTGGTTTGACCGACAGGTAGGCACAGAGGCTACCTTGCTTTGTAGAGCGGGCGTAAGGCAAGAAGCCAAATACATCCTGGTCAACTTTTAGGTCACGCACATGTGCACCCTTTTCTTCAATGGTGCCAGAGTAATCAAAGCCAGGGGTGATGGGGAAGTTTTGCGCGTGAAGCAAATGGCCGCCTTCTTTGCCGGAGACAAGTTTCAGGTCTGCCGGATTAAGGGCAGCTGCGTGTACACGCACAAGCACTTCATCATCCCCGCACGTTGGTTTTTGTTGTGTGCCTTGTTTTAAAATACTGAGTGTACCATGGGTAGGGATGGTCCAGGCTTTCATAAAACACACGTGTTAGCGTTCAGGTGGTGAAAATGCTGGGTAAAGCTAAGGAAGGGCCGGCAAAATGGATATAAAAGCCTACATGTTTTTTTAATGGACCGATTTTTGGCAATTCTATAACGCTATGATTGAGAAGCCAATTCATTTGCCCGAAAATTTCGCAGGATATGCGTTTTTTTGCCTTTAAGGCGCATTGAGCCGGCTTTTGATCAACCCCCAGCTTGTAAAGTGTGTGTTGTATAATGCTACACAGACTCCGATTAACGGACAATAAAAAATGATGCCCGCTATCCCTTGAAAGGATATTAAACCTTCAACTAAACGGAGAAGCGATGTACGAATCACTACAACAAATACTTGTAGAGAAGGGCCCATTTTTAGTAAACCTGCTTGGTGCACTGGCCATTTTGCTGGTCGGCTACCTTGTCGCAAAATTCCTGGGCCGCATGGCTCGAAAAGGATCAGCGCGTACAGGGTTGAGCACAAAGCTTTCAGCCGCGTTTGCGGACGATGACGGGCAACAGCCCGATGTCGGTCCCTATATCTCCCAAGGGGTGTTTTACCTTGTGATGGTATTTGTGCTGGTCGCATTTTTACAAACGCTGGGGCTTACGTTTGTTACGGAACCACTAAATGGATTCCTCACCCAGGTATTCGAATTCCTTCCACAGCTCCTTGCGGCTGGCGCGTTAGCAGTTGTTGCATATGTTGTTGCGCGTTTACTGAAAGGCCTTACGCAACGCGGGCTCGAAGCAGCTAACCTGGATGAAAAAATCAAGCAAGGAGCTGATACGTCGTACGAGGGTGCTGGCATTGCTACCACAGGCGCAACAGCCGTGTATTACCTGGTGTTGCTGCTGTTTCTGCCAGCAATTCTTGGCGCATTACAATTGCAAGGCATCCTGAGTCCCATCGAAGGGATGCTGAGCGAGGCGATGAGCTTCCTGCCGAACCTTGTTGCTGCCGGGCTGATTTTTGGCATCGGTTATTTTGTAGCACGTTTGGTGCGCCAGATTGTGTCGAATCTGCTTGCTGCCGTCGGCACAGATCGTCTGGCAGAACGTGTAGGATTGCACAGCGTCCTTGGAAAGCAGCGCCTGTCTCAGACGCTCGGTACCATTGTATATGTACTCATGCTCGTGCCTGTGCTGATTTCTGCACTCAATGCACTTAGTCTGGAGGCCGTTACTGCGCCGGCCAGTCGTATGCTCGACATGATGCTTGCTGTTATCCCACAATTGTTTGGTGCAGCTGTCGTGCTGGGTATTGCCTTTGTTATAGGTAAGCTAGTTGCCGGGCTGGTAACAAGTTTGCTTGCCGGGATCGGCTTCAACCAGTTATTTGCGACGCTGGGTATACGTGCAAGTGCCGCCAGCAATGGACAAGCCGTTGAAGCTGAGGACCGGAAGTTACCAGCCGATATAGCAGGTTCGCTGGTATTGGTTGGAGTTATGCTCTTTGCCGCCATTGAAGCAGCTAACCTGGTAGGCTTTACCTCCCTTTCTGCAGTATTCACCCAGGTGATGGGCTTTGCCGGCCAGGTATTGCTGGGTCTTGTGATCTTTGCACTGGGCCTGTATCTCTCCAATATTGCCGGCAACGCAATCAAGCATAGCAACATTGCGCAGGGCAATATGCTGGCACTCGTTGCACGCACAGCTATCCTTGTGTTTGTGGGTGCGATTGCACTCGGACAGATGGGGCTCGCAAACTCGATCATCAATCTTGCCTTTGGATTGACGTTGGGTGCCATTGCCATTGCAGCTGCGATTGCATTTGGGTTTGGCGGCCGGGATGTGGCTAAAGCCCAGTTGGAGCAGTTCTTTGCTTCGCGCGATGGCGAAGCGCCGAATGCCACTAAAAAGGGAGTAGGAAAAGCAGCGTTTCAGGAAGTTGGGTAGTAGAAATTTTCGGGGAGGGGGCACCCTCCCCGAATTTCTATAGCAATACTTACTACCATAATGTATGCGCTTTTGGAATGCGGAATTACGGTGTTTTTTACCACAGGATTACCTTTGAGAAGCCATTTGTCACATTCTCGCCACATATTTGCGGTATAAGCGGAACGAGTTGATGATGGTTGAGCGGTAATACTTGCGTAAAATATGTACTGACGCCTGCGTCTTGTATAGCCAGGCGCCTAAGTACATTCCAAGTAACAAATTACAACCAGACAGATGGACAACACAACGCGCCATATGGATGATGAACCTGTAACGGAGAAGACCGTCAGTCGACGTGCTTTGCTTCGTGCCGGTTGGGTGATTCCAGTAATCGCGGCCACACCACTCTTGAATACGGCTTCAGCCATGAGTACGGTGAATTGCGATGCCCTGTTGGAACGCCGTAACATGCACCGTAAAAATGGCGATCGCGATTCATACAATGACATTCAGGCAAAACTAGATGCCAACGGCTGTCCTTGCTAGGAAGTAAGAGCCGCCTTTTGTTGCAATGTACTTAATGCTTGCACCCGGTGTCTGGCAGTAACTCCTGATGATGCCAGAACAGGTGCCCACAAAACATGTTGATGCCACGCCCGTGAATGACGCACGACCCTGCCACGATCTATCGCCGGCTGGATTTGAAATGCGCCAAATGTACTGGTGTGGCGTCTCTGTTTGTTCGTTTATTGTTGGTATACACCACCACTTCACTCTTGCATCGTTAGATTTTAGGTAAATATGGGACAGCAGCAGCTTCTCCTACTTGTGATGGGGATTATTATTGTAGGGTTTTCGGTGATGGCAGGTGTGCAG
Organism: Bacteroidota bacterium; assembly: GCA_039111535.1. Classification (NCBI taxonomy): domain Bacteria; kingdom Pseudomonadati; phylum Bacteroidota; species Bacteroidota bacterium. The sequence goes on from JBCCIM010000014.1 coordinate 14,922, forward strand.
ATTGTCGAAAAGAACTTTCGACAGCACAATGCAGATATGCTGATTGATCGAGGGCTTATGATAGCCCAATCAGCCTTGGCCTGGAAAGCACAGGCCGACCCTTTTGAGGGCGGCAATGCTTCTTATTCGGGGCTTGAAAATGCTGGCTTCAAAAAACTCTTCCTCGGTGAAGAAACTGAAAACGGTATTTTCAAAATTTCTATGGCCCAGGGCGACTCACTCGAACTGGTTGCCGTTAGCAAACGATTCCCCGAGGTGGGAATACGGGTCAACGTATCTGATCAGGAGATTTACCGAACCACCGTCCGCTACGACGGATCGATTACCCTGGATTAAACCCACTAGCCATCTGTAACGCATCCCTCGGATGCATTGCTGACATTTTTAATATACTTGTACAGCGTTCCCCTAGTTGATTTAAATGGCGGGGCAACCCATCCAGCGCGGCGTTGTGCAAAGGTGTTTTCGTCAACATCAACCCGTATGCTTTTCGCAGCAGCATCAATTTTTACGTGGTCTCCATTCTCTATAAAGGCAATAGGACCGCCTTCCTGGGCTTCAGGTACTACATGGCCAATGATGAAGCCGTGGCTGCCGCCACTAAACCTGCCATCGGTAATGAGTGCAACGTCGTTGCCCATGCCGGCGCCCATTAACGCAGATGTTGGCGTTAGCATTTCAGGCATACCTGGTCCGCCTTTAGGGCCTTCAAAGCGAATGATTACCACTTCTCCCGGCTGAATTTCACCCGCTTCGAGTCCTGCAAGCATATCTTCTTCTGAATCATATACGCGGGCCGGCCCTTCGAAAAACAACCCTTCTTTGCCTGTGATTTTTGCAACACAACCCTGCGGCGCAAGGTTGCCTTTCAGGATATAAATGTGGCCGTCGGATTTAATGGGGTTGTCAAAATCTCGGATGATAGTTTGGGATGCTGGCAGGGCGTCACACGCCGCCAGGTTTTCAGCCAGTGTCTTTCCGGTTACCGTAAGCTCATCAGCATGTAGCAGGTTGTGCGCCATCAGGTGCTTCATCACAGCTGGTACGCCGCCGATGTTGCACAATTCTTCCATCGAAAACCTGCCACTTGGCTTCATGTCTGCCAGCAGGGGTGTGCTGCCTGAGATCTCCTGGAAGTCGTCGATAGAGAACGGAATGTCGAATGCGTGCGCAATGGCGAGCATATGCAAAACTGCATTGGTAGAACCGCCAAGTGACACAAGTACGCGTATTGCATTTTCGATAGAAGCACGCGTTACAATTTTGCGCGGCGTGAGGCCTTTTTCTAACAAGACGCGAATGGCCTGTCCTGCTTGCTGACACTCGTCCATTTTGCGCGGATCAGTTGCCGGGAGGCTTGAACTGTAAGGAAGAGATAGACCCATGGCTTCAATGGCCGAGGCCATGGTGTTTGCCGTGTACATTCCGCCGCAGGCGCCAGGGCCAGGGCAAGATTTGCGCACAATGTGCTGGCGTTCCTCGTCATCAATTTTGCCGGCAACATAAGCGCCGTAACTTTGAAACGCGCTCACAATATCAAGTTGCTGTCCATCTTTGGTACAACCGGGGCGGATGGTGCCGCCATAAACCATCAAGGCAGGGCGATCAAGCCGGCCCATCGCCATAACGCACCCCGGCATGTTTTTGTCACAACCGGGGAGGGTTATCAAGCCATCGTACCACTGGCCACCCATGATGGTCTCGATAGAATCTGCAATCAGATCGCGCGATTGCAAGCTGTACGACATCCCATCTGTACCCATCGAAATGCCATCGGACACACCAACTGTGTTAAACCGCATGCCTACCAGGTCAGCCGCCTCCACGCCTGCTTTTACCTGCGTTGCCAGGTCAAGCAAATGCATGTTGCAAGGATTGCCTTCATACCAAACCGACCCGATGCCAACCTGCGCTTTGTCCATGTCGGACTCGCTCATGCCCGTTGCATATAACATGGCTTGAGAGGCGCCCTGGGATTTCGGTTGGGTAATGCGTTTGCTGTGTTTGTTAAGTTCAGCCATGGGTGCTCAGATAACAGGTTTTTGATTTGGGAGCCGAAAGATAAGAACTATCTACATGGCATAACTGCGCTATTTTGCAAAGAATTTTTATATTCATGAAGACATCCACCCACTGTCAGAAAATCATGAAGCAACCTGTACTCTTTTTGATGCTTGCTGTTGTCGCAGTAGCATGTAATACGCCGGCGCCCGAAAACGAGGCAGCGCCCGCTTATCTTGAATCACGATCTGGCGCTGTTGAGCGAATAGATCCTGCACTGGATGCCCTCATTGATGTTGATGCGCCGTTGGAAGTGCTGGCTGAAGGCTTTGAGTGGAGCGAGGGGCCCGTCTGGGTTGCTGCTGAAAACCACGTCTTATTTACCGACATCCCACGAAATACCATCTACCAATGGAGTGAAGATGAGGGACTCAACGTTTTTTTGCGGCCGGCGGGGTACAACCGGGACGATCCGCAGGGCAAAGAACTTGGTGCAAACGGACTGTTAATCGATAGCGAAGGCCGGCTTGTTATGTGCAACCACGGATTCCGTGCAGTAACCCGCCTTGATCCCTTCAACCATACACACACTGTCCTCGCCGATTCACACGATGGGAAGCGCCTGAATAGCCCCAACGACGGCGTCTTTAAATCAAATGGCGCCCTGTATTTTACAGATCCCTCATACGGACTGGAAGGCATCAACAACAGCCCACATAAAGAGCAGCCGCACAATGGGGTTTACAGACTGGATGAAACCGGAGAGGTAACCCTGCTGACAACGCAGATGACCAATCCTAATGGTATCGGGTTTTCGCCGGATGAATCCGTTCTTTATGTGGCGCAATCGGATTATGAAACCCCTGTGCTGCGTGCATTTGATGTGCAGGATGATGGTACGCTGGCAGAAGGCCGGCTCTTTTATGATGCAGCGCCACAGCGGGATGCCGGCGGCAAAGGATTGCCAGATGGTCTTGCTGTTGATCAGGCAGGAAATGTATTTGCAACAGGGCCGGGTGGCGTCCTGATCATCAACCCTGAAGGTAAATTGCTGGGAACGATCCAAACCGGGGAAGCCACGGCAAACTGTGCTTTTGGTGATGATGGCCGTACGTTGTACATCACAGCAGACATGTACCTGATGCGAATCCGACTCAAAACCAAAGGCCTTGGCTTTTAATCGTAAACAATGATCAAGTTATGAACATGCCTCAACTGTTTAGTTTCACCAACAGGTTTTTGCCAGCGCTTGCTGCTTGCCTGATCCTGTTTGCCGGCCTGCCGGCTTTTGCTGCGAGCAGCGATAATGTGGAAACACTGGCCCTCGGTGCAACTGCGCCCGACTTCCATTTGGAAGGCACAGATAACAAGTTTTATACCCTGAAAGACTTTGCAGATGCAGAGTTGCTCCTCGTCATTTTTACGTGCAACCATTGTCCAACCGCGCAGGCTTACGAAGACCGCATGATCGCACTTACGGATACGTATGGGCCGAAAGGCGTTGCCGTTGTTGCCATTTCTCCGAATGATCCTTCTGCTGTACGCCTGGATGAACTTGGGTATACAGACCTGAATGATACACTTGAGGACATGCAGCTTCGCGCTGAACACAAGCAGTTTAACTTCCCTTATTTATATGATGGGGACATACAGGATGTGACGCGTGCTTATGGCCCGGTTGCAACGCCGCATGCCTTTCTGTTCGACAAGGATAGAAAGCTGGTGTATGTGGGGCGTATCGACGACAATGAGAAAATTGGCGCTGCTACCATCCACGACACAAAAAATGCGCTGGACGCAATGTTAGCAGGCAAGCCTGTGCCTGTTGCGAAAACGAAAACCTTTGGGTGCTCTATCAAATGGGCGGACAAGGGAGAGGGTGTTAGGCGCGCCCAGGAGCGGTGGGAGAAGGAGCCCGTCTCTGTTACAGCTGTTGATGCAGCTGCTGTGAAAGAGATTCTGAAAAATGATACAGACAACTACCGGCTTGTCAACATGTGGGCGATGTGGTGTGGGCCCTGCGTGACCGAATTTCCTGAGTTTGTGGACATGCACCTGATGTACCGCCGGCGGAATTTTGAAATGGTCACGATTAGCATGGACGATGCTGAAGCAAAGGAGGATGTAATCAAGTTTCTGAAGTCAGAACATGCATCGATGACGAATTACCATTATACTGAAGAAGATGCTTACGCACTGATTGATGCGGTAGATGAAGAATGGCCTGGCGCTTTGCCTTATACCGTGCTTGTAGCGCCTGGCGGAGAAATTGTATTTCGTATGCTTGGAGAAATTGACCCGCTGGAAATACGAAAAACAGTTGTTGACCACATTGGCCGTTATTACGACTGAGTGTGATACCTTGCGTGAAACAAAAACGCATGCCACCGGACTGTTGAACTTGGAAACCATCATCCCCCAAAGACACGAAACGTCATGAAACACCAAAATCTGTCTCGTCGCTCTGCGATGAAAAAAATGGCCGGCGCTGCTGCCCTTGTTGGTACACCGGCAATCCATTTGGGTACCACAACCGACGCACCGGCTAAGTTGAAAGGCAATATCAACCATTCTGTTTGTAAATGGTGTTATTCAGACTTTTCGCTGGAAGAGTTGGCGCAACAGGCTGTAACGATGGGCATTAAGTCCATTGAAATTGTCGGGCCCGAGGCGTACGATACACTGAAGAAATATGGGCTTTCGTGTGCGATGTCTAATGGTCCGAGTTCGGGTTCAATTTCGAAGAACATCAACCGTATTGCACACCATGCTGAAATAGTGCCTGATTACAAAGTGCGCATTGGCGAAGTGGCCGATGCCGGCTTTACCAACCTGATCATGTTCTCTGGAAACAGGGAGGGCATGGACGATGACGAAGGCATGGAGAATTGCGCCAAGGCCATCAAACAAGTTGTTGGGGATGCTGAGAAGCGGGGCGTTATGCTGTGCATGGAACTGCTAAATAGCAAAGTGAATCATGCAGACTACATGTGCGACCACGTTGAGTGGGGCGTGAAACTGGTTGATATGGTTGGTTCTGACAATTTTAAGCTGCTTTACGACATCTATCACATGCAAATCATGGACGGTGACGTGATCCGCACAATCCGTGATTACAAAGATTATTTTGGCCATTATCACACGGGTGGCAACCCTGGTCGCAATGAAATTGACGAAACCCAGGAACTGAATTATCCCGCGATCATGGAAGCTATTGTAGATACAGGCTACACCGGCTTTGTTGGCCAGGAGTTTATCCCGGTGCGCGACCCAATGGCGTCATTGCGGCAAGCTATCTGGATTTGCGACGTGTAAGCCTGTAATTGTTGCAACTAAAAGAACTACTTATGAACTCAGATTATAGCATGCATGCCCCCGTGCCTGTGTCAATGAGCAGCGTGGAAGAACGCGCTGATTTCATCTCAAAGACCTATATGCACTTGTTTGGGGCCATGATTGGCTTCGTGCTGTTTGAAGCAGCGATTTTCCAAACGGAGTTGCCGGCCATTATGACCTCGATGCTCGGAGGCAATTGGTTGATTGTGCTTGGCGGTTTTATGCTCGTGAGCTGGTTTGCGAACCGCACGGCTATGAATGCAACATCTGTTGCATCTCAATATGGTGCGCTGGTGGCTTTTGTTGTGGCTTGGGGCATTATGTTTGTCCCGATGTTATACATCGCCCAAATGACTGCACCTGGCGTTATTGAAAGCGCAGCAACAGTCACACTCCTTGGCTTTGCCGGTCTTACTGCAGTTGCTTTTATGACCCGTAAGGACTTTTCCTTTATGGGTGGGATGCTGCGCTGGATTGGCATCGTGGCCATTGTGGCCATTGTCGGTAGCCTGATCTTTGGATTTGAGCTGGGCACGTACTTCTCGATTGGGATGATTGCCTTCGCCGGCGCTGCTATTTTGTACGATACCTCAAACGTCTTGCATCACTATCCGGAGGACAAATACGTGGCAGCAGCCTTGTCTTTGTTTGCTTCTGTGGCACTGATGTTCTGGTACGTCTTGCGCCTGTTTATGGCTCGTGACTAATTGGAGTCTTGGTACTCTTGAGAAGCCCCCAATCATACAGGTTGGGGGCTTTTTTTATGACGCATTTTTCGTAACCATTCTGCATCTCATGCTACAAAATAGCGCTATTGAAATAGAAAATGAGGACAGGTTTGATTCGGTTCATAATTGCAACATGCTTGATTGGCGTTGTTGCCTTTGGTGCACTGGCTGGAACGGTAGCTGCGCAACCCAAAGAACAGGCTCTGCCCGGCTGGGAGACCAACACGGCAAAACGTTCGATTGAATTGGATGAATTGATGTCTGGTGGCCCGCCGAAAGATGGGATTCCAGCAATTGATAACCCTTCTTTTGTGTCACAGGACGCCGCTGCCGGCTGGCTGAAAGGCCAGGAGCCAGTGGTCTCAGTGGAAATAGGAGGTATCGCACGCGCTTATCCGCTACAAATCCTCACCTGGCATGAGATTGTCAACGACGAGTTATCTGGCGTGCCAATTACGGTCACTTTTTGTCCGCTATGTTATGCTGCATTGGCTTTTGACCGGCGAATAGATGGAGAGACGTACAGCTTTGGTGTTTCAGGCATGCTCCGGCATTCAGATATGATTATGTACGACAGGCAGACCGAGACCTTGTGGCAGCAATTGAGTGGTGAGGCGGTTATTGGCGACCTGACGGGCAGGATCCTTATACCTGTGCCGGCGCAAATTATCTCGTTTGATCAGTTTCGCTCAGCGTATCCAGCAGGTGCCGTGCTATCAAAAAGAACCGGGCACATTCGTGATTATGGTAAGAACCCGTACGCCGGCTACGATGACATCAATGAGCGTCCGTTTTTATACCGCGGTCCGCTAGACAAACGCGTCCCGCCTATGGAGAAGGTGGTAACAGTCAGTATTGACGGTGAAGACAAAGCCTATCCGCACCGGGTCACGCGGAAGCGGCGTGTGATTGATGACACCGTGAATGGCAAACGTTTGCTCATCTTTCATGCAGATGGAGCGGTTTCGGCTTTGGACAAGTCGCAGATCAGTGATTCTAAAATGATTGGGTCAACGGGTGTGTTTGTGAACGAAGTGGACGGGAAGCCGCTGGTCTTTAAATACAAGAATGATCTGTTTGTGGATGAAGAGACCGGAAGCCAGTGGAATATCGCCGGCCATGCCATCTCTGGGCCACACAAAGGCAAGCAGCTCGAGGCAGTGGCCCATGGCAATTTCTTTGCCTTTGCCTGGTTTGCCTTCAAGCCTGATACAGGGTTGTACGCCGGCGAATAAGGCCTCTTCAATGACTACCTCAAGCACCGCCGGGCTTCATAAGGCAGGGTTTGGGCATCTTGGGAACGCTCATGCAGCTATCCCGACACAAGCGCGCAGATTGCATGCAATACGGGTTCTTCGATATGCGTTGTGGCACGGTGAATTTGCCACTCATCCTGAATCTTCTCTACGCGATTGCCTTCTTTGTATTCATCGAGGCCCTGTATAATTCTGCTGCCGTCGATAAGCAAAATGTTGGCTGTGCTGAAGACTTTGATTTTGCGCATGGTAAACGTGGCAAATCCATAATCATCGCTCTCAGCGTCTTCTGTATCTTCAAGCACAAAGCCAAATGCATCGAATTTGAAAATTTCGGCGCGATAGTGGCCTGGGCAACGCCAGTCGTTTTGCCATCTGGGCAAGCCGGCGTAGGCTGAGCAGGCATTGAGTGCCGCCACATACCGTTCTGTTTCGAACGTTGTGGGTATAACGAACGTGTCCATAAAGCCTGAGCATATATGGTGGGTCGTTCAGTGTACGGAAGTGGGTCGTAAACGGGCAATCAGAATATTTCATCTGATACCATACAATCAACCGTTTTTTCGCTACACAGCGATGCGCCTTTCGCTTGCCCTTGCGTGCGCCGTCCAAAGAAATAAAAAAACGGCAGCAGGTATAACCTGCTGCCGTTTTGGAAATTCGATGGTAAAGCCTGGTTTAGCGATTACGGGTTGCCAAGCGGGACAAAGGATTGAATCCCCGTAATTTCTCTACCCAAAATCAGGCCGTGAATATCATAGGTGCCTTCGTAAGTGTTTACAGTCTCAAGGTTCACCAGGTGATGGATAACCCTGAAGTCGCCTGTGATCCCGTTCCCACCGAGCATGTCGCGTGCAACGCGTGCGATGTCGAGGGCGGCGCCACAGTTATTCCGTTTTGCCAGTGAAATCATTGAAGGCGCAGCACGTCCTGCATCTTTTAACTGGCCAAGACGCAGCGCTAATAACTGCATTTTGGTAATCTCGGTAAGCATGTTGGCCAGCTTGGTCTGAATCAACTGCATCGAGCCGAGGGCGTGGCCGAACTGCTTGCGTTCCATTACGTACTGCCGTGCCCGGTGATAGCAATTCTCAGCTGCGCCAAGTGTGCCCCATGCAATCCCATACCTTGCATTGTTAAGGCAAGAGAAGGGGCCTTTTAACCCGCGAACTTCAGGGAAAGCATTTTCTTCTGGTACAAAGCAATCTTGCAGGACAATTTCCCCGGTAATCGAAGCACGGAGTGACATTTTGTTGCCCGTCTTCGGTGCCGAAAATCCTTTGAATCCTTTTTCAACCACAAAGCCACGGATCACGCCCGGGTCGTCTTTGGTTTCTTTCGCTTTTGCCCAAACCACAGCTACGTCCGCAATGGGGGAGTTTGTGATCCACATTTTTGAGCCATTAAGCACCCAGCCGCCATCAACTTTCAATGCAGTTGTTTTCATGCCGCCCGGATCCGAGCCATGGTCAGGTTCGGTGAGGCCAAAGCAGCCGATCATTTCACCCGTGGCAAGTTTCGGTAACAAGCGTTGGCGTAGTTCTTCTGTACCAAAATCGTAAATGGGATACATGACCAGGGAAGATTGCACAGAAGCAAACGATCGATAACCTGAGTCGACGCGCTCGATTTCCCGGGCGATGAGTCCGTATGCAGTATAGCTGACGCCGGCGCCGCCATATTCTGGTGGAATGGTTGAGCCGAGGAGTCCGAGTTCGCCCAGTTCTTTGGCAATCTCCATGTGGAATTTGCCGTCCTGGTTGCCTTCAAGTGCGCGGGGCTCGAGGTTGGATTGTGCATACTGCCGCGCTGCGTCCATGATCATGCGGTCTTCTTCAGACAGCAGTTCTTCAAACATGAAGGCATCATCTATATCAAATACTGGTTTTGGCATAAGGATCTCCAATGTGGGATATACTTTAGAAGCAATAAACCAGCGTCAGGTCTCTGATGGCCGGCCCGGCATGTGCGCTAATGCTATGCCTGAAAAGCGCTTTGCAGGGCATGGGTTTTTCTCAAAATGTCTGCCATAATTTCGAGAGAAGCTGGCTGCTCAATATAGGTGTCAAAGAGGTCAGGATTTGCAGCTGGTCCGGGTGGTTCATTTTTGGGTACCAGCGCAATCACAGTGGTTTGTTTCAGAGAAGCGCTTGAAGTCCGTAAATGTTTCAAAGTTTCCCATTCAGATGCAGAAAGGACGTCGCAGTCAATCAGGAGGCAGCTAAACGGAAGGCCTTCTGGATGTTCTGGGTAGCGTGCTGCTAATGAAGGCATATTGATAGGGGAGTAGCCAAGCTTTTGGAGGGACTTGCCAAAGATTGCAGACGTGAGCCGGTTCTGACTTATCAGGCCAAGTTGCAGGGGGTAGCGCGCAGCGAAAAAACTATTCCTGATGGCTGGATCTGGCAATTTGCCGGCACCCAGATGTGCAGCTACTTCCGCCAGTTGTCGGCTGGAAACTGGCTTGTTGAGCTGCATATATGCTGACAGTGCTGCCGCACCTCGATTCTCATGTGTGGATCTTAAATGAATGCAGTTTTTTGGATCTGGCATGACCTGACTCAATGATTCTTCGAGGAGCAGGGAGGGGGCGTTGATGATGCATCTTGCGTTGACATTTGCGAGCATGGCGTGCTTCAAATCTTCTGCCGAGTTCATGCGGGTGGCTTCAATATGGAAGTGCTTCAAGCGTTGCGCAAGCAGCCGGCCATGCTCGGGGTTCTCGTCGTATAGCAATACAGGCAAGGAGGCTGATGCAGCCGAGGTGGGCAGTGTCGTATAAAAAGCAGGTACCTCGATCTGAAAATGAAATATTGATCCATGTCCAAGTTCGCTTTCTACCCAGATGTGACCTCCCATCATCTCACACAATCGTTTGCAAATGGTTAACCCCAGTCCGGTGCCGCCATATTTACGGGTAATGGACGCGTCCGTTTGTGTAAATGCATCAAATAACCCATCGAGTTTTGCGGGTGGGATGCCGATGCCTGAATCAGTTACCCGGAAATGGAAGAGGGTATTGTGCAGCCCTTTGATTTCTGCTGAAACCTCAACAGTTATTTGCCCTTTCTGGGTGAATTTGACTGCATTGGAAAGTAAGTTCACCAGGATTTGGCGGAGGCGCGTAGAGTCACCAATGATTTCAGTTGGACACACCGGGTCTAGTGCATATGCCAATTCGATATGTTTCTGGTACGCGCTTAGGGCCAGAATGTCGAGTACTTCTTCAATGCATTTTACCAGATCAAATCGGCGCGATTCAAGCTTCAGTTGGCCGGCTTCAATTTTAGAGAAATCGAGGATGTCATTGATGATTGATAGCAATACCTCACCACACGATTCAATCATGTCTACACAGTCGCGCTGGTCATCAGAAAGGGGAGACGAACGCAAGATTTGTGTCATCCCTACAACACCGTTCATGGGGGTGCGAATTTCATGGCTCATCATGGCCAGGAATTCACTTTTGGCTAGGCTACCAGCTTCAGCCATTTCTTTCGCTTCCAGCAGGTCCTTTGTACGTTCGGTTACTTTGTCTTCCAGTGTGTCATGAGCCCTCTGTAGCGCAGCTTTTTGCTCGTTCAGCTTTTGCATGAGCTGGCTCTTCTCAGCAATGTCAATTTCTTTAGGTTTGAGGACCATCAAATAATCAGGCATTGCGTCGTGGGAAGCAAAATGCCGGAGGCGGAGGCCATGCTGCTTGAAATCACTTTTGTCTTTCAAGACGGGTGAGCCGAGCAAAAAAAGCAAGTCGGTATCCGGGTCAGCAAGCAGTTGGAATTTAAAAGCCAGATCCAATGCGCTGAAACAGAGCGTAACCGCATTGCCTGATAACCGTTTAAGGTTTGAGTGATTTGGCGTGATGCGTGGGCGCGTCAGTTCGAAGAAGTCTGTTAAAAGCCGGTCGGGCATACTGGCCGGCGCCAGTTCCGATAGTGATGAACCGCAGCCCATTATCCGCAGGTCTTGATCCAGGATGAGATGAAAGGGGAATGCCTGGTTGAGAAGGGTATAGTTAAGGCCTAACGCATCCCGGATCGTATCCATGACATTCGTACAGTGTTCAAAATCGAATTACAGGATCGAATGCTGATTTTAGGTCTGTGAGGTGACAGATGGTTTGGTTCCGAGGTCTGCTTTTTCCTTTTTTGCAAAAGCTACAGCAAATTCGTCGTGATCACCCGTGTCACCTTTGAAGCCAACCTGAATAACGGATACATCTGTGTCGAGCAGATTGCCAAGCCCGCGCACAAGCCCAACGACCATGGGGGCAAGTCCGTCACGGCTTGAGTTGTAGTGGAGGATCATGGAATCTTCCGTTAAATCTGATACCCAGAAAGAAGGGGTGTCAAGTTTTTCGAAGGACTGACCTACGCGGGTATGCATTTCATCCAGGTTGGCAAGAACTTCTGGCAAGGTATCGCCGGCCATGTCGAGCAAGTCACCGTATTCACTGTTGTAGGCAAAGGAGACCCAGTATTCACCTACATCAGCCAGCACTTGCGCCGGCCCCATGCCTGTCACTTCACTGAGTCCCACCACAAGGTTAACCGAGACGCTATCCGGGTATTGCTCCATGCTGATGAACTCGTGGGAAACTGAGGCTTTTGACGCGACCCGTTCCCATACTTCTTCTCCGTGCTCTTTCCGAATAAATTGCTCAATAGCTCGATTTACCATCCCGTACATGGTAGCACCTGCACATTTTTCAAATTGAATTGTCGAATTCGAGTATCGTACACGGTGCTTTTTTCTTAAGCTGTGGTTACATTCCACCTGCAGTTCGCAAGGCGCGAATGTAGAGCAGAATCAAGCCTCAATTGTGACGGACAATGAAAGTATTGGTGATTGGCGGTGGTGGGCGTGAACACGCCATAACTTGGAAACTCGCGCAGAGTAAACATGCCCCGGAGTTGTTTATAGCGCCGGGCAATCCCGGTACAGCAGCATTGGGCAGGAATGTGCCGATAGGGGCATCTGACGTGGCGGGTTTGTTGTCTTTTGCCCGTGAGGAAGGCGTTGCGCTAACAATTGTTGGTCCAGAACAGCCGCTTGTGGATGGCATTGTCGATGCGTTCAATAAAGCAGGCTTGCGCATATTTGGCCCCACAGCAGCAGCTGCTGCATTGGAAGGCAGTAAAGCGTTTGCAAAGGCTTTTATGGAGCGGCATGGCATCCCGACAGCTGCGCATCGAACATTTGATAAAGCGGCTTATGCTGAGGCAAAACAATACATCACCCAGCAAGGTGCGCCGGTTGTGTTGAAGGCTAGCGGCCTTGCTGCCGGCAAAGGTGTCCTCATTTGCGGAACACTTTCGGAGGCATACGCTGGCCTCGACGCCTTGATGAAAGAAAGCCGGTTTGGCGAGGCTGGTGCTTCAGTTGTTGTTGAAGAGTGTATGGAGGGTGAAGAAGCCAGTGTGTTTGCGCTAACCGACGGGGAACGATACGTACTGCTTGCACCAGCACAGGATCATAAGCGCGTTGGCGAAGGCGATACAGGGCCAAACACGGGAGGCATGGGTGCCTATGCACCGGCTCCTGTTATGACCGCAGCGCTGATGAAGGAAGTGGAAGCAACGGTCATCCTGCCTACGCTACGGGGAATGGCTGCTGAAGGGACGCCATACCAGGGCATTCTGTATGTGGGTTTGATGATGACGCCAACAGGGCCGCGGGTGGTGGAATTCAACTGCCGATTCGGCGACCCTGAAACCCAGGTTGTACTTCCGTTATTGCAAGAAGACTTGCTTGAAATCATTGGTTCACTCGTAGGAGGGGATCCGCTGCCGCCAGTGTCATCGGCTGTTGGCGCAGCGGCATGTGTTGTGCTGGCCTCCGGCGGTTATCCTGGCAGTTATGATAAGGGCAAAGCCATAGCCGGCATCGAAGAGGCGGATGCGTTGGATGATGTTGTAGTCTTTCATGCCGGCACACGGGATGCTGCTGCGGGCGGCGTAGAGACTTCAGGTGGCCGCGTGCTCGCTGTTGCTGCATCTGCACCTGATTTGAAAGGGGCGCTGGAAAAAACCTATGCCGGCGTGGCGCGTATCGAGTTTGAAGACCAACAATTCAGGCGTGACATCGGACAGAAAGGACTGGCCCGAATCGCCGAATCCTGATCCCTATGCTGCGAACCGTCCATCAGAAATGCGTAACCACAGCTTTGCTGCTGTTGCTTGCCGGATCTGCTGTTGCGCAGCCTGTTGATCAAGAGATTCGCGTACAGGATTTAGAAGCAGTTGCCTTTTTTGAAGAAGCGGTGGCTGTAGATATTGATCCCGCCGGCGTTGTTTATGTTGTTGATGCCGGTGCGCATCATATTGCAAAGATATCTGCAGAGGGTAAGGTTTTACAGCACCTGGGAGGCCCGGGAGAAGGCGAAGGACAATTTGACACACCTGCGGATGTAGACGTCACCAATGGCCTCGTTTTGGTAGTGGCTGACGCAGCCAATGGTCGGGTACAGCGGTTTTCGAGAGAATTTCTGTTCCTCGAATCCCTTAACATCGACGATGATGCAAATGCGCGGCAAGACGTTTATGGGAGCGAGCCATCTTATCGGCAGCAGGCACAAGACGGCAATAACATCGGTTCAGGCCGGCCCATCAGCCTCATCACGGCAGATGACAACGCCATGTATGTTGTCGATGAAGTAGAGAATGCCATTCAGATGTGGGACGCCCAGCGAAATTTTGTTCGCCAGATTGGCGCGTACGATCAGGGTGAAGGAAGCCTCATTGAACCCGTTGCTGTGGCTCTATCAGACGCCGGCGGGCTCTTTATAGCGGACCGTGGCAGAAATGCCATTGTTGTATATGATGCATTTGGTGGCTTTGATCGCACGATGGCTGATGGGCTGATTGCAAATGCCGAATCGCTGTTTATCCTGAATGACCTGTTACTGGTGATCTTACACGACCGGTTGCTTGTGTATCAATCACGCGGACTGCTCGAATCCACAATCGCTATCGCGCTTGACGAGCCTCTCAGAGATGCTGCCATCCACAATGGGGTGCTGTATTTACTAGGCGAGAAAACCTTGTTCAAAACCTCGTGGGCAACGCTTGCGCCATAAAAGGACGCATTCAAGGCAGAAACACGGACCGGAAACGGGAGTATCTGCAACACAAGATCAGAACTAACGCTATACGCCATCGCACTTCGCTACCACTTTATTTCAGCTTTTTCTTTCACTGGTTAGCCTTTTCCACCTCCGTGCGATTGTTCGTCTGCATGCTGTTTGTGTTTCCCGTTTTTGGGATAGCTACGGCCTGGGCGCAGGTGCCTCCTGTGCAGCAGCAGGGTGAAGTTGTAGATACGCTCCAAATTGCGCCCGGACAGGAAGTCGAATTACAGCCTTTTATCCTTGCGTCAGGCGTGGTCGTTGCACTTGATGGTGAAGTCCTACCAGCATCTGCTTACCATATCGACTATCGCTATGGTAAACTCCGGCTGACGGATACGCTAGCTGCCGGCGAACTTGTGGTCCGGTATCGCGCGTTGCCTTTTTCGTTTGATCCGGCTTATGTGAGACGACAAGGCATCACACTGGACGAGGCCTCTGATTCTTCCAATGTCATCGAAGACCTCGAGAATCAGGCTGCGCGCGCCAACCGAACGGTACAAGACCCATTCGGCAATTCGAAAGTGCAGCGTTCCGGCTCGATTACCCGAGGGATTGTAGCGGGTAACAACCGCGATGTAACCGTGGAGTCGGGGCTGCGACTGCAATTGGCCGGGGAAATTGTGGATGGTGTTAATGTCCAGGCCGTGCTAACCGACGAGAATACGCCCATCCAGCCAGAAGGCACAACGCAGCGGCTTAATGAATTTGACCGCGTGTTTATCGAGATTCAGTCGCAAAAAGGCACGGTGCAACTTGGCGATTTTGATGTGCGGTATCAGTCATCAGAGTTTGGACGGTTTACGCGGAAGCTCCAGGGGATTCATCTCTTTAGTGATATCCCGTCTCGGTCGGGAGGGGATCCCTTGCTGTCTGTTGATGTAGCCGGCGCCACCGCGCGAGGTATTTTCCGGACACAAGAAATCACGCCGATTGACGGCATCCAGGGACCTTACAGACTGGAAGGCGAGAATGGTGAGCAATTCCTAATTATTGTTGCCGGCTCAGAGGTTGTGTACCTCGATGGTGTAGCCATGGTACGTGGTGAGTCGAACGACTATGTGGTAGACTATGCAACCGGTGAAATCACTTTCACGCCAAATCGCATCATAACAAGCGATCGCCGGATTAATGTAGAATTTCAGTACACAACCAATCAATTCAGCCGGGCCCTGACCGGGGGAACGGTACAGGCCAACTTTTGGCAGGCTAAAAATGGACGCGCCCGTTCGTCTTTTGGCGTTACGTTTTTACGCGAAGCAGATGGCGACCTCTTTAATGAAGAATTTGGACTGACGACGGCGGATTCGCTGCAGATTATAGCTGCCGGCGATGGACTGGCGCAGCGCTCTGGTGCTGAACCTGTGGTATATGATCCTGAAGCGCCATACGTGCAATATGTGCTCGAAACGATACCCGATGGGGCTGGCAGTACGGATAGTATTTTTGTTGCCCTGGATGCACAACCCGCTGATTCAGTTGAGGTGTTTCGTGTT
Source organism: Bacteroidota bacterium (assembly GCA_039111535.1). Taxonomy (NCBI): domain Bacteria; kingdom Pseudomonadati; phylum Bacteroidota; species Bacteroidota bacterium. The sequence goes on from JBCCIM010000014.1 coordinate 30,865, forward strand.
CGATTTACGCGGGTGGGGACACGGACTGGGAGCTACGTCCGACTTGGTCGTGGCGTGAATGGCATCCTGTATGAATACCGAGGGCCAGGAGAAGGCGACTATGAGCCCGTGCGGGTATTGCCTAAGCCGGCAAATCGCAATTTGCTCGATTTCAATGGCAGGTTAGAGCCGTTCCCATTTGTTGAGGTTTTTGGGGAATGGGCCCGTTCTTTCAACGATCAGAATAGCTTGTCGAGTGTCGACAATGCCGATGACATCGACCATGCGTTCAAAACAGGTGTCCGCATAAAGCCTGTGCCGCTCAATTTGGGTTTTGAAGAAAATGGGCACATCGAAGCAGAAGGATATCGGCGCGAAATTGGGGCAGACTTTGCTTCTTTTGACCGCATCCGGCCTGTAGAATTTGGGAGGAAGTGGAATTTGAATGAGCGGGCTGTAACGGCAACGGGTGGTGTTCAGGGTGCTGGCGATGAGCGCATAGATGAGGGGAGTCTATCTGTCTACCTGAAACCTGATGCATTTATACGCGGTGAGGCCGGCCGCATTGATTTTCAGGATGCCTTTAACGGACAGCGCACTGCGCTGGTAGCAGGTTTTGAGGACTACCTGAATTACACCGTTGAATCTATTCGTAGCGAAGACGCGCTGCTGGCAGAAGAAGGCAGTTGGTTTCGGCAACGCGGAGAGCTTGCCTTGCCGCTGTTGGGGCGCCGCTTGCGCCCGACTTTTGCGTTTGAGCAGGAGCGCCGCCGCCAACGCGCCGCCGGCACCGACAGCCTGACCATGGCTTCAATTTCTTTTGTTGAATACCGACCAGGCATAGCGTGGGCCACCGATAGGCTTGAGGCTGCGCTTACGATGGAATACCGCGATGAAGACGGCTGGGCAATGGGCGAATTGCGCGATGCCTCGCGGGCCTGGACATACCAGTCACAGTTTAATTTTCGCCCGGACAATGTGTTTAATACGGACGGCAGTGTCGGGTACCGGGTCAGGCGATTTAGTGAGTTCTTTCAAACCAATTTCCAGCAGAAAGATGCTGAATCTGTTTTGCTAAGGTGGAATACACAGTGGCGTCCTTTGAAGCGGGCCATTGAGTTGGTCACGCGTTATGAAGCCGCAACCGAACGGACGCCAACACTCCAGGAGATCTATATCCGGACCGGCCCGGAATTGGGGCAGTATGTGTGGGAAGACTTTAATGGGGATGGGGCCATTCAGATCGATGAATTTCTGCCGGAGCGTACACCAAATGAGGGTGCTTATGTTAAGACGTTCATTCCTTCGGACAGCCTCGCGTCGATCGTGAGTGTACGCGCCCGGGTACGGTTGCAGTTGGAGCCTTCCCGCATTTGGGGGAAAGAATCGACAGGGTTAAAACGTGCACTGCGGCAAGTGTCATCGCGGACGACCTTTGAAGTGCAAGAGAAAAGCCGCGAGTCTGACATTGCGCGTATCTATCTGCTCAATCTTGACGAATTCCGGAATCCACTCAATACGCTGAATGGCCGTATCCGAGTCAGCCAGGATTTTCTGTTTTTCAGGGCGATTCCTCGTGTTGGATTGGATGTGCGCTTTAATCAATTGCGTAGTTTGTCGGAGTTGGCTGCCGGCGAAGAAACGCGGTTCTTGAATGTATGGGCGGTTGAGGGACGGTATGCGGCCTCACGTAAATGGGGATTGAAACTGCGAGCAGAAACGGAAGCCAATAGGCTCGGGAGTGAATCATTTGCATCACGCAGGTACAACATCGAAGGGTTGCGTGTGTCCCCGGAGATATCGTTTAGCCCGTCGAACAGCCTATCGTTTGTGACATCAGGCGAGTGGGCGAATAAAACGGATCGGGTTGGAAGCCGGGAAGCGCGCGTAGTGAAGTTGCCATTCGAAATGCGAATCAGGAAAGTGCGCAAAGCACAGGTCAGCGCACGTTTCGAAGTTGCCTTCGTATCCCTGGATGGCGATGCGTTGGGGCTTTCACTCTTTGAGCTAACCGATGGCCGGGGGCCGGGTACATCGTACCTGTGGGGACTGGGTGGCGATTATACCTTGAATCAATTTCTTCGCCTTTCATTTGCGTATGATGGACGCGCGCCGGCAGATGCTCCTACGTTACACACCTTGCGGGTGCAAATGAGTGCGCTGTTCTAGGATTGGTTGGAACCGTAAGTTTTGAATGCGCGCAAAGCTTCTGTGATTTCCTGCTCAGAAAGGTGGACGGGCGTCCCGGCTTGTAAAGCAAGGATGTACTGTTGTGCGAGCAATTCCAGTTCATAGGCAAGGTTCACGGCCTTTGCCAAATCTTTGCCCGTTGTGATTGCCCCATGGTTGGCCAGTAGACAGGCTGAGCGTGCCGCAAGGGCGTGCATAATATTATCTGACAAGTCCTGGGTGCCGAACAATGCATAGGGCGCACAGCGAACAGAGTCACCGCCAAACAATGCTATCATGTAGTGCACTGCCGGTATAGCCTGCCTGTTGATAGCGAGCGCAGTTACGTGTGGCGCATGGATGTGCACCACGGCGTTGACTTCAGGGCGGTGCCGCAAGATGTCGCGATGAAATCGCCATTCCGAAGAAGGGCCTGGGTTTTGCTCAAATGGCGGCGCGCAATCCAGTGGTAGGTACACGAGATTTTCAGGTGAAACGGTCTCTGATGGGACACCTGATGGTGTAATCAGGAAGCCGGCCCCGTATCGCACGGATACATTGCCTGACGTGCCGCGGCAAAGGCCATTGGCAAACAGTTCCTGGTAGTGTTGTACCAAGGTTTGGCGTGCTTGTGCTTCAGGCGCCGGCAGCGTGTTAGATGAAGAGGACACCGCTATACATTATCAGAAACAGGCGGTACAGGCTGGGCCCATTCGTCGTACCGTTCCCTCCGAATCTTGATGCCGGCATCGCGCAGCTTTTGCTCCAGGTTTTCATACCCTCGGTCGAGGTGGTACACACGAAGCACATCCGTTTCGCCTTCTGCAACCATTCCTGCCAGCACGAGGGATACGCTGGCGCGCAGGTCGCTACTCATTACCTGGGCACCTTTTAGCTGGTGGCCGCCTGATATATGGGCAACGTTGTTTTCAACGCGCGCCACAAGTCCCATACGCTGCAGCTCGGGAATGTGCTTGAACCTGTCGAGGTAAATAGTTTCAGTGACCGTTGACGGACCATCCGCCTGGGCCATAAGGATGGTCCATTGGGCCTGAAGGTCAGTTGGGAAGCCGGGATAGACGGCCGTGGTGATGTCGACGGGCAAGATTTTCTCTGGTACAACAACTTCGGTTACATCTTCACCATAGGTAGTTTTAGTCCCGGTGGCAGCAAACGCTTCTTTGAATGCGTTGCCCAGTTGTTCGTGTTCTGCATTTGTAATTCGGATGGTATCGCCTGGCTCGCCTGCAATGGCAGCTGCAATCATAAAAGTACCGAGTTCGATACGGTCAGAGCAGTTCCGAATGGGGCTAGCCTGAAGCTGGTCGACGCCTTCGATTTCAATGGTTGTTGTGCCGAGTCCTTCAATACGAGCGCCAAGGCTAAGCAGTGCCTCGCCAAAAGTGATGACGTCCGGCTCGCGTGCAGCATTTTCAATGCGTGAGGAGCCACGGGCCAGTGCTGCTGCCAGCATGAGGTTAACGGTTGCGCCTACGCTTGAAGGTTCAAGCCGGTAGCTTCCGCCAGGGAGCCGGCCGCCTGGTGCGCGTGCCACGACGTACCCTTGCTCCAGGTCAATTTCAGCTCCCAATGCCTTGATGCCCTCGATGTGGAGGTTCACAGGTCGAGGGCCCCATGCGCAGCCGCCAGGGAGTGAAACCCGAGCCTCACCACATTTACCCAACAAGGCACCCAGCATATAAAAGGAGGCCCGCATTTTCTTGACGAGCTCATAAGGTGCTTCCGGGATGGAAAGCGTTGAAGGATCAACCGTTACAACGGCAGCCTCTTTGTCAAAATTAACATTTGCACCCGTATAAGAGATGATTTCTGAAAGCGTACGAACGTCGCGAACATTGGGTACGTTTTCAATTATCACGGGCCCATCAGCCAGCAGTGCACCGGTTAACAGCGTAAGCGCTGTGTTTTTAGAACCACTTACTGGCAGGTCGCCTTTTAATCGGTGAGAGCCTGTTACAACGAGTTTATCCATTTCAGCACTAAGGTCATTTGAGATAGGTTGCAAAATTGTACGCATTAGATAAAAATCGTTTCAGGTGACAGGAATCCGTTTTGGCGAGAAGTGCGTTAAGCCGTACGGGTTGTAGTACCGGGTAGCACGCCCACTGCAATCCGAGTACCAATATTTTTATCCTGGTCGATCAGGTAGGTCCTGTCTATTGAACAAGCGACAAATATATCTTGACCATGCAGCAACTACACCCCTCGATGCACGGGTGCTGGAAGCGATGGTGCCATACCTGAAAGAGCAGTATGGCAATGCCTCTTCTGTTCATGCACTGGGTCGAAAAGCGCGCTTTGCTGTGGAAGAAAGCAGGGAGCACATTGCTGCTATACTGGGTGTGATGCCTGGCGAGATTGTGTTTACCAGTGGAGGCACTGAGTCGAATAACACGGCTGTAAAAGGTGCCCTGAAGCAAGCTGAGCGGTTGTTGGTAACGTCAGTTGTGGAGCATGAAGCTATTCTTACACAGGCCCACAGTTTGCAAAAAGCCGGCAACGAAGTGAAACTTCTTCCGCCAGGCCGGCACGGCCGGCTCACTGCATCAGACATAGTAGCCCTTGATCTGCCCGCTGGTAGCATCGTTTCCCTGATGCATGGCAACAACGAAACAGGGAGCCTTTCAGACGTGGCAGCCATCGGTGCGTATTGTGCAAAGCAAGAGATCCTTTTCCATACGGATGCTGTGCAAACAGCAGGGTTGTATGATCTTCAGTCGATTATAGAAGAAGTTGACCTGCTTAGTGTGTCTGCCCACAAATTTTATGGCCCCAAAGGGGTGGGGTGCCTCGTGGTGACGCGGAACGCAGAACTGGCAACGCTCATCGAAGGGGGTGCACAAGAGCGCCGGCGTCGTGGGGGGACAGAAAATGTAGCCGGCATCGTTGGGATGGCACATGCGCTTGCCCTGGCTGTTGAAGAGCGTGCCGTGCGTGTTGCCCATTTGCGTGTATTGAAGCGGCGTCTGATCTCAGCATTGGAAGGTTTGCTGGATGCTGGAAGCTATGTGCTCAATACTAGCCCGCAAGAAGAAGAAAGCATCCCCCACATTGTTAACGTTGCGTTCAAGCCGGTTGATGGCAAGGCCATGGATGGGGAAATGCTGATTTTGAATCTCGATCTGGAAGGCGTGATGGTTTCATCTGGATCCGCGTGCACAAGTGGCGCAATCGAGCCAAGCCATGTCTTGTTGGGACTGGGCCTGGATCAGGATACAGCGGCTGCAGCTGTGCGGTTTTCGCTAGGGAAGGACACGACGTCAGAAGACATCGACTATGCTGTAGACAAGTTGGGTACCATCATTAAACGGATGCGTTAGTATGGAAGAAGCGGGTAAAGGCGCGCTGATTGTATTTGCAAAGGTGCCGCAGCCGGGTAACGTTAAAACAAGACTGACCGCGTTGATAACGCCGGAGGAGGCAGCCCAACTGTATGCCGCGTTTTTAAAGGATGCGCTTGATGTTTACCTCGAAATGCCCATTGATGTGCACCTCTATTTTGGCCCATCAGAAGTAACGCTGCCGGATGATTTACGGCCTGATGGTACTGCAGTCCATACACAAAAAGGAGATGGACTTGGCCCCCGGATGGCAGCGGCGTTTGCCGAGTGTTTTGTTGCCGGTTACAAGCAGTGTGTGATTATTGGTACCGACCATCCCACGCTACCGCAGGCCTTTGTTCAGCAGGCATTTGATGTGCTGGATAAGCCGGGCGCTATTTCTATTGGTCCCAGTGAAGACGGTGGTTATTACCTGCTTGGCATGAATTCGTTTTACCCCCAATTGTTTGATGGTATGGCCTATAGCCACGCCGACGTGTTCAGCCAAACCCTCGATCGCGCAGCTGATACTGGCGCATCGGTACATGTTTTGCCGTCCTGGTATGACGTAGATGAACCAGAAACACTGCAGCGGCTTGTCCGCGATCTGCATGTCAGTGATTTTCCATTGGTGAGAACCCGCAAAGTACTTGCGCAGTTGGAAGGGGCCTATCCAGCACTTCGCAGCCAGATTTAGCCTGAAGCTCAGGTTTTAACCCGCTTTTCGGTGTCGCGAAGGTTGGACCGGATTCCATTCTGGATGTATTTCCGGTTCAGGTTTTTAATGTTTCTCACAATTATACGCGCCGGCGAGATAGTTATATACCGCTTTATGGAAGCGCTTTCAATCTTGATAAATATTCCCACATATACATGGCAACGTCACAAATTGTATCGCCCATGGGGCAATTCAAAACCCTTGAGCAGTTCATCATTGAGCAGGAGCAAGCGATCCCCATTGCCGCCGGGGCCTTCACGCGGCTAATCCGCGACATCGGTATTGCAGCAAAAATCATCAACCGAGAAATCAACAAAGCCGGCCTGGTAGACATCATCGGGGATTTCGGCGCAACCAATGTGCAAGGCGAAGCGCAGCAGAAACTGGATGTTATGGCTGATGCTGAAATTATCCGCGCACTTAAGCGTGGCGGCGAGTGCTGTTTGCTTGGCTCGGAAGAGCAGGAGAACTTGATTCCGATAGAAAAATGCCGGGGCTTGCGGGGAGATTACATTGTACTGTTTGATCCGCTTGATGGCTCGTCCAATATTTCTGTGAACGTAAGTGTGGGTACCATCTTCAGTATCTACCGATTGCCAGAAGGCGTTCAGCCGGGGCTAGATGCGGTCTTGCGCCCGGGTGTAGAACAGGTTGCTGCCGGCTATGTCATTTACGGTTCGTCTACGATGTTTGTGTACACGACGGGCAACGGCGTTAACGGCTTCACGCTGGATCCGTCTGTTGGGGAGTTTTTGCTCTCACATCCCGACATCAAAACGCCGCGGCAGGGCACCATCTACTCAATCAATGAAGGGTACTACAATGCCTTTGAGTACGGACTCCGTCAGTACATTAAATGGATTCAGGAGCCTGATGAGGCTACGGGCCGGCCTTACACTTCGCGGTATATCGGTTCTTTTGTGTCAGATTTTCACCGCAATTTGTTGAAAGGCGGGATATTTATGTACCCGGCAACCAAGAAAAATCCATCCGGCAAGCTGCGGCTGCTATACGAAGTAAACCCAACGGCATTTATCGCTGAACAAGCCGGCGGCTTGGCTGTTGATGGAGACATTCGCGTGCTCGAGAAGACCCCAACGGCTTTGCACGAACGCTCACCACTATTTATCGGCAGTGCTGCCATGGTTGAACGGGTACAGGAGTTTTTGCACGCCACCTATTAACAAGCCCAAAGACGCTCCGGCACAATGAAGCAGTCCCTCATGTTGATATCCCTTGTTGTAAGGGATTACGACGAAGCTATTGCATTTTTTACACAGAAGCTCAGCTTCACCCTTATAGAAGACACGTACCAGCCAGCACAAGACAAGCGATGGGTGGTCGTTGCGCCGCCCGGCGACGAGGGGGGCGCAAGGTTGTTGCTGGCGCGTGCTTCGACGCCCGAGCAAGAAACGCGTATAGGCCGGCAAACAGGAGGGCGTGTTTTCCTCTTCCTGCACACCGATGATTTTTGGCGTGATTACGAAGACATGCGCATGAAAGACATCAAATTTGTGCGCGAGCCCAAGGAGGAGCCATACGGTACGGTTGCTGTATTTGAAGACCTTTACGGCAACTGGTGGGATCTGATTGAGCCGCTCGATGAAAATTAGGTATTCATCTCTTTAAATAGCCATGTTTTAGCAACAGCCCAACCTCGTTTCACCGTTGCCGGCGATAGCTGCAGCGCATCCGCAGTTTCTGCGATGTTCATGCCGCCAAAAAAACGGCATTCAACGATATTGGCCTGTCTTTCGCTAAGGGTAGCCAGCTTCTTGAGTGCGTCATTCAACGTGATGAGCATATCGAGTCGGTCATCGGCGAGGCTGAACAGGTCATCTTGTGGCATGAATTCCGATTCGAGCGACACCTTTTTGATTTCACCACCACGCTTCTGGCGCTTGCGCGATTCTGCATAGTTCACCAGGAGGTGCCGCATTGCTTTGGATGCGACGCCATAAAAATGCGACCGGCTGTCCCATTTCATCTCAGCCTGGTTGACGAGCTTTATGTACGCTTCGTGAACCAGCGCTGTTGTGTTAAGGGTATGGTCGCCAACCCAATGGCGCCGCTGTACGTGCGCCAAATTGTGAAGTTCGTCGTAAATAAGCGGGAAAAGATCGCCCAAAGCGCCGTCGTCTCCCGTTTTAAGTTCGCCAAGTAGCCGGGTTACTTCACGAGATTCTGCTCGTTTAGCCATAATGAAGGCGTAGATACTGCTTGTAAGGGGGGTAGTCGTTTGCAAGATAAGCCAAAGGTATTAAAAGGCAAGGCTAAACAAGGTAGTTACTTTGTGCAAAATCGTGTATTTTGGCGCGAATAACCCACACTTTACCCTATGGACGCAAAGCAATGGACGCTGGTTGAGCACCTTTTTGAAGAGGTGAAGCAAGTGCCTGAACCCGACCGTAACGGGTTCTTGTTGAAGAAAAGCAAGGGAGACGAAGCCGTGGTCGCTGAGGTAGAGGCATTGTTGGCTGCGGATCCCGATGTTAATACTTTTTTTGAAGACTTTCAGGAGGCACTTTTTATCAAGCCTTCAACAGCGGCAGTGCCTGTGATTTCCAGTACCGAAGACCCGTTGCTTGGCCAGTTGATTGCGCATTATCAGGTTGAGGAAAAGATTGGAGAAGGAGGCATGGGTGTTGTCTATAGAGCCCGTGACACGCGGCTTAACCGTTCAGTAGCGCTCAAAATTCTCCGCCGGGATATTGGCAAAGATGAGGCGATTAGAAGGCGTTTTCTCACTGAAGCACGGGCAGCTTCAGCGTTGAGCCATCCCAATGTGGCTACAATTTATACCGCTGAGCCTTTCTCAGAAGAGCAGCTCATGATTGCCATGATGTTTTGTGAGGGCGGTTCGCTGAAAGCGCGGATTAACCAGGGTCGCATGGAAGTATCCGAGGCCGTGGAAATTGCAGGGCAAATTGGAAGAGGCCTGCAAGCAGCCCACAAAGCCGGCGTTGTGCATCGGGATATCAAGCCAGGCAATTTACTCTTTGATGGATCAGGCAATATCCGGATCGTTGACTTTGGCATTGCGCGGTTTGAAGGGGATACCAGGCTTACGCTTACCTCACACGCTATGGGGACGCTCTCTTACATGTCTCCTGAACAAGCCGCCGGGAAAGCTGACCACCGGGCGGATATCTGGTCGTTGGGTGCTGTGTTATACGAGATGCTAACTGGACAGCCGCCATATGCGCAGAACCAAACGCATGCTATCCTCTATGCGCTTGTGAATGAACCGGTCGTGCCTGTTTCAGCATTCAGGCCTGATTTGCCGGCCAGGCTTGAGGCAATCTTGGGCAAAGCGTTGCAGAAAGATCCCTCGTTACGCTACGCAGATTTGGGTGCGCTGCTTGACGACTTTGAGCAATTGAACCAGAAGTCCGCTCCTACACCAAAGCAAGTGCCCGTGTCTACGAATTCGCATCATGTACCGCGTGTTGCCGAAGTGTCAGACGAACAAAGCGGCCCCATTACAATTCTGGTGGTTGATGATGAGCCGGATATTGAACTCTTGATTTCTCAGCAATACTACAAGAAAATTCGCGCTGGTGAATGGAAAATTGAGTTTGCCGAAAACGGCGCGCAGGCGCTAGAGCGCATCGACGCGAATCCAGACATTGAAATTGTGCTGACAGACCTGCACATGCCTGTGATGGATGGGCTCACCTTGCTGGGCAACTTGCATGAAGGCGGGTACCCGCTCAAGGCACTGGTGTTGTCGGCATACGGAGATATCCTGAACGTCCGACGTGCCATGAACCTGGGGGCCTATGATTTTCTATTCAAGCCCATCGAATTTGATGACCTTGAGCAGACCATCTATAAAACCCACAAAGCAGTTCAATTTCAGCGGAAGATGTCCCGCTCGCACACCCGGCTAACCGGACTTGAAGGCGACCTCGCGCTTGTGAAGCGGATGCAGAAAGCCGTCTTGCCGGCGCAGCTGCCTGAAAGTGATGAGGTAAGCGCATACGCTTACATGTTGCCCGCGCAAGAAGTGAACAGTAACTTCTACGACCTCTTTTATCTCAACGACGACCAGCTTGCCTTTTTTATTGGCAACGTCACAGGAGAAGGATTCCCGGCGGCTATGCTGATGTCTACCAGTCGTACGTTGTTGAAAGCGGATGCCCAGCGTGCTTTCCCGCCGGCATCGTGTATGCGCACACTCAATGACCTGGTACTTCCGGAACGCCTTGGCGATCAGTTTGTGACGGCGTTTTATGGAAACCTGAACCTGAAAACAGGGCTGTTGACGTATTGTAATGCCGGCCACAATCCGCCGCTTGTTGTACGTGCCTCAGGTGAAGTAGAGCAGTTGAGTTGGGAAGGCAGTATTGCCATTGGCGTGCAAAAGGAAGTTGTGTACACTGATCATTCAATTTCGCTGGCTGAAGGTGACGGACTATTCTTATATACAGAAGGGTTAATCAAAAATGCCGCTGAAGACGGTGCTGTGCTCGATGTTGATGGGCTCAAAGCCATGCTGAAAACACAAGCCGGCATAAAACCTTCGCGTTTGATACGCCAGCTTATTCGGGATATGGGTGCAAGTCCTGCTGGCGCTATTCATGACCTTACCGTCATCTCGCTGCGCAGGGAATCGTTGTTGTAGTGTATTAGCCGGCTCCTGAATATGCCTGTAGTAAAGGGAAAAGATGGCAGGCGCCCACTATTAGCTGGAAATGTAGTACTTTAAGCGCCCGCCTTGGACTATTTACTTCATCCAAACATTGTTATGACTTACGCTATCCGCAAGCTGTTTTCATTTGGTCTTGTAGTCTGTTTGTCCCTTGGTTTGTCTGCCTGCACGCCTAAAGAAGCCGGCGATAGCAGTGGTTCTGATATTCCGGTGGCAACGGTTGGGGTGACGGTACTCACGATGACACATCCTTTTTTTCTGGATCTGGTTGAAGAACTGAAAGCGGAAGCTGAACGCAGTAACATTGAAGTCGTCCTGGTGTCTAGCGAGTTTGATGTGGCGCGTCAAAAGGATCAGATGTCTGACTTTATTGTGCAGCAAGTTGATGCTATTATCCTGTGCCCGTCGGATTCCAAAGCGATAGGCACAGCGATCCAGGAGGCCAATGCTGCCGGTATTCCCGTTTTTACGGCTGACATTGCCGCCCTTGTTGATGACGTGGCTGTTGTTGGTCACATCGGTATTGATAATTTTAATGGTGGCGTGATGGCCGGGGAGACTGCTATTGAAGCCCTGGGAGGCGCAGGGAAGGTAGCCATTGTAGACCATCCTGAAGTAGAGTCGGTGATTCAGCGTACCAGCGGATTTTTGAAAGCGCTGTAAGGTGCAAGTGATGTCGAACTGGTATCGCGTCTGCCGGGTGGGGGATCCATGGACAAATCGTTCAAGGCAACAGAGGATATGCTCCAGGCACACCCGGACCTGGACTTGATTTTTGGGATCAATGACGAAACAGCGCTGGGTGCGTTGGCGGCAATTGAAAAAGCCGGCAAAGCCGGTGAAGTACAAGTGATTGGTTTTGGCGGGAAGGTGGAAGCAAAGAAGGCTGTGGATGAAGGCAAATTGTATGCAGATGTAATCACGTATCCCCGGCAGATTGGCGCCCGATCTATTCAGGCGGTGGTTGCATACATGAATGGGGAAACCGTGCCGGCAACGCAACTCATTCCAACAGAAATGTACCGGCAAAATACTACCGCTGAGTAGTTAGAAAAAAACTGTATTATCGGTTAATTCACGTACAAAGCCGGTTTAAATTGTAAAGATCTTGTGAATCATTTCTTAGGCTTTGTAAAAAAGACTCCACAGGATGCCTAATTTAATTAGGCAATGATGCAATTTTGCAATAGTTACTATTGCTTAAGTGTTTGTCAGGTGAACATCGTTAAGTGAAAGCGGTACCGAAAAATGTCGTTTGGAGTTAACGCTGTTAAGGGATCGTGATTCATGCTATTTGCACAAGAAAGAGCGATTCAGTTAATTCATGTCGAACCACGAGCAACTGCTCCAACACTGACCAGACTCATGCTGAACGCAGCCATCGCATATAGCAAACGCAATCAGTACCCCGCCGATGGGGTTGCTATCAAGGGTGTGCGGAATGAAATGGTCGCTGGTGGGATTGATGTATCAGGATTCTCCTCTGTCGCCAAAATCCTTAGCGTAAGGATTCGGGGGATTATTCTACTTATCCTAATTATCAACCTAATTATTATTGGATAGGAAATGATCGATCCCAACGCACTTCAAGACAAAGCATAGTCGCAATCGTCACAAAGCGCTGGGACTGATCTAACCCAGAAAGCTGACGAGAACTATGCCAGAATACAGTCCAGGAATCATTCCCTCGCAAACAGGAGACGGCGCATCCTCTGCCGTTCCCGATGCAGAAGTTTCTTCGAAACCCATGACCGGTGCAGAGATCTTTGTGCGGGCATTGGACGCACAAGGCGTTGAGTATGTCTTTGGGCATCCAGGTGGAGCGGTAATCAAAATTTATGACGAGATAGCCCGCGTCAATCCCCGTTTCAAGCACATCCTCGTTCGCCATGAACAAGGGGGCACGCACATGGCAGAAGGCTATGCCAAAGCAACTGGGAAGGTGGGCACGGTCCTCGTTACCAGTGGTCCCGGTGCCACAAATACGGTAACGGGTATTGCAGATGCCTACATGGATTCTATCCCGATTGTTGTTTTCACGGGACAGGTGCCAACCAGCCTTATCGGTAATGATGCGTTTCAAGAGACAGACATTATTGGTGTTACGCGTAGCATTACCAAGCATAGTTTTCAGGTTCGACGCGTAGAAGATTTGACGCGGACCATTCGCGAGGCCTACCACATCGCAAAAACAGGCCGGCCAGGCCCTGTTGTCGTTGATCTCCCCAAAGACATTTTATTTGCAGAAACGCCATTCACCTACCCGGATGATGTCGAACTTCGGGGGTATTCTACGGAGTTGAAGCTGAAGATGGAGCAGCTTACCCAGGCGGCAGACATGTTGAAGGCCTCGGAAAAACCACTCCTTTATGTGGGTGGCGGTACCTTGAATGGCAATGCCACAGCAGAATTGGCCGCTTTTGCAAGGAAATTGAACGTACCGGTTACGACTACACTCCACGGCTTGAGTGCTTTCCCTGAAAATGACCCACTATCCGTAGGCATGCTGGGCATGCATGGCACCTGGTATGCCAATCAAGCTGTGCAGCATTGTGATCTCATTATGTCTGTTGGCGCTCGGTTTGACGACCGCGTGACCGGGAAACTCGATTCGTGGGCACCTCACGCAAAAGTAATCCATATCGACATTGACCCTTCTTGCATTTCGAAAAACGTGCCAGTGGATTGCCCGATCCTGGGTGATGTGAAAGACGTACTGGAAGCGATGTTGCCGATGGTAGAGCGGAAAGACACAACCGAGTGGCTGGCGCAAATTGATGTGTGGCGTGAAGAATGCCCGCTTGATTTTGAGCGTGATGGAAAGCTTCGGGCGCAAGCGGTGATCGAAGCTTTGCGCGAAAAATCTGAAGGTAACGCCGTGGTACTGTCAGATGTTGGACAGCACCAGATGTGGACGGCCCAGTACTTTTCCTACGTGCGGCCGCGGTCTCACATCACGTCTGGTGGTCTGGGTACAATGGGTTTCTGCTTGCCGGCAGCCATTGGGGCTGCATTTGGATTGCGCGGCATGGGCGAGGTGGATGTACCTGTTATATCTGTAAGTGGAGATGGCGGCTTTGTTATGAATGCACAGGAGCTCAGTGTAGCAGCTGCACACCGGTTGCCGCTCAAAATCATCGTCATCAACAACCGATTCCTCGGTATGGTGCGGCAGTGGCAAGAGCTTTTTCATGGGAACCGCTATAGCCACACAGATCTTAGCGATACCAATCCGGATTTTGTCAAGCTTGCTGAAGCAAACCACTGCGTGGGTATTGCGGCTTCAACGCCGGCAGAATTGAAAGATGCCATTGATAAAGCCTGGGCAATTAACGACCGGCCTGTGCTAATCGAGTGTCAGGTGGAAAAAGAAGAAATGGTATTCCCGATGGTGCCAGCTGGTGCTTCTACGGGAGACATGATTACAGAACGATTTTCAAACGACCATGATGTCTGATTTAGCCCCACGTTTTAAAGAGAAGAAGAGCAAACCCATGTCAGATATAACGTTGACACCCCAGCAGATATTTCGTAAAAATGCCGCCGGCGAGCCGCTCAATGACAAAGATGAGCCAGAACTGCGCCGGCACATGATCAATGTGATGCTGGAGAACTCTATTGGCGCGCTCAACCGCGTGGTCAACCTGTTCTCTGCACGTGGCTTTAGCCTGGAAAGCGTTGCTGTGGGTAAAACCGATGATCCTACGCTTTACCGTATGACGCTGGTCACCAAAGGCACCACGCGGAAAATTGAGCAGGTCCTTACCCATCTGGGTAACCTGATTGATACCGTTGAAGTGGAAGATTTGACTGACCTTGAAACCGTCGAGCGTGAGTTGTGCCTGCTCAAAGTGCGCTACACAGAAAAGAACCGCGCGCAGGTGATGGACATCATGAACATTTTCCGAGGCAAGGTCATCGACATAACCCAGGAAAGCATGAGTTTTGAACTCACGGGACCCGCAAAGAAAATCAACGCCTTTGTTGGTATGATGCAGCCTTTTGGTATCGAAGAATTGCATCGCAGTGGCCGCGTTGCCATGCGCCGGGCGCTGATTCACGGAGGCTGAGTACCTGAAATGAGCAACGCATCAAACGTTGCGATATTACCCACCCGACTGCCGTTGCGCAGTCGTAATCACAACATTTAAAAGGACAAGTAGAAATGGGAGTAAAGGTTCATTACGACGCAGACCTGGATATCATCCTCGAAAAGAAAGTAGCTGTCATCGGATATGGCAGTCAGGGGCATGCACACGCACTCAACCTGCGCGACAGCGGGGTTGATGTTGCTGTTGGCTTGCGCGATGGATCGCGTTCAGCTGAGAAAGCCCGCGAAAAGGGCCTGGATGTGAAATCAATTGCTGAAGCAGTTCAGTGGGCAGATGTGGTGATGGTGCTTATTCCCGACCAGCACCACAAGCGTACGTACGAAGCAGACATCAAGCCTCATCTCACGGCAGGCAAAGCCCTTGGCGTAGGACATGGCTTTAGCGTCCACTACGACGAAATCAAGCCGCCGGCTGATGTTGATGTCTTTATGGTGGCGCCCAAGTCTCCGGGACACCTTGTAAGGCGCGTGTACGAAGAAGGCGCTGGCGTCCCTTGCCTCGTAGCAGTTGCCCAGAATCCGTCTGGTGGCGCACTACCCCTGGCGTTGAGCTACGCAAAAGCAATTGGCGGCGCAAATGCTGGTGTCATTGAAACCACGTTCAAAGACGAAACGGAAACGGACCTCTTTGGCGAGCAGGCTGTGTTGTGTGGTGGATCTGAAATGCTCATCCGCGCTGGTTTTGAGACGCTGACAGAAGCGGGCTACCCACCTGAGTTGGCGTATTTCGAAGTGCTGCATGAGCTCAAGCTGATTGTCGACCTGTATTACGAAGGTGGACTCGCCTATATGAACTACTCGATCAGTGATACAGCTGAGTACGGTAATTATTCGCGCGGCCCTCGCCTGATTACGGATGCTGTGCGGACAGAAATGAAAGCGATCTTGTCTGAGATTCAGTCCGGGCAATTTGCGCGTGAGTGGATTGCAGAATGTGACGCCGGCTGGCCGAACTTCGATGACATGAAACGTGATTCTCGCGAACATCCTATTGAAAAAGTCGGCAAGAAATTGCGCGGTATGATGAGTTGGCTTCGCCCAAACAAAAAAGCCGACACCGCAGACTCTCCTGTTAGCGCCTAGGTTGAAGACTGATGACTGAGCAGATGAAAACATTCCGCATTGTAACATTGCCAGGCGATGGCATTGGGCCCGAAGTTGTTGCTGAAACCCTGCGTGTTTTGCGTGCAGTCGGCGAGGCAACCGGGTTTGGGCTGGAAGTATCAGAGCATCTCATCGGTGGTGCTGCCCTTGATGCCACGGATGACCCGTTTCCTGCAGTGACCGCTGAGGCTTGTCTGGCTGCTGATGCAGTACTGATGGGCGCTGTTGGCGGCCCAAAGTGGGATCACTTTACAGGCAGTAAGCGCCCAGAGAGTGGGTTGCTGGCCCTGCGCAAAACACTCGGCACGTTTGCCAACTTGCGTCCGGTCTCCGTACCTGCTGCACTGGCTGCTTCCTCGCCATTACGCGAAGAGCGGGTGACCGGTACAGATATGTTGATTGTTCGGGAGTTGACGGGCGGCATCTACTTTGGCGAGCCAAGAGGCCGGCATGCAGCCGAAGCAGGACGCTGGGCTGAAAACACGATGGTGTATGACGAGCAGGAAATTGCGAGGATCGCACACGTCGCATTCACCTGGGCGCGTCGCCGGCGCAACAAAGTCACGCTGGTGGACAAAGCCAACGTACTCGTTGTATCGCAACTGTGGCGCGAAGTTGTTGCCGAGGTACACGAGGCATCATACGCTGACGTTGAATACGATTTGCTGTACGTAGACAATGCTGCGATGCAGGTGGTAATCAATCCGAGACAGTTTGATGTGGTTGTTACGTCCAACCTGTTTGGTGATATCCTGTCAGATTTAGCTGCAACGCTGCCGGGTTCGCTTGGCATGCTGCCTTCTGCCAGTGTTGGTGGGAAAGTCGGTTTGTTCGAACCTGTCCATGGCAGTGCGCCCGATATTGTTGGGGAAGGAAAAGCCAATCCGCTTGCTACGATGCTTAGTGGCGTAATGATGCTCGAAGAACTGGGTGAGCAGGCAGCTGCTGAGGCCATTCGGGCAGGCATCGACGACGTGCTGGAAGACAACTGTCGGACACGTGATATGTGGCAAGAGGGACAACAACTTGTCACTACCCGGGAAATGGGTCAACGGGTAATTGAAAAGGTAACACAACGTCTCGCGCGCGTCCCCGCCTGATATTTTTGAATCTGCATGCACTAGCGACAAATACATGAGCAATCAAGTATACATATTCGACACGACCTTGCGGGATGGCGAGCAGGCACCAGGTGCCTCGATGTCACTCTCTGAGAAAATTAAAATCGCGCACCAGCTTGCAAAGCTGAATGTCGATATCATCGAAGCAGGCTTCCCGATTTCCTCCCCGCAAGACGCTGAGTCTGTCAGGCAGATTGCTGCCGAGGTCTCAGGTCCGGTAATTTGTGCGCTTGCTCGTGCAACTGATGCAGATATTCATGCTGCGGGAAAGTCGCTCGTGCCGGGTAAAAACACGCGCATCCACACATTTATTGCAACAAGCGATATCCACCTCGATGCCAAGTTCAGCAGCCCTCGATTTGGCAGTACGATGGCGGAGCGTCGCAATACGGTTGTGAAAATGGCAGTGGACGCCATCACGTTGGCGCGGACCTACACCGACAATGTTGAATTCAGCGCTGAAGACGCTGGGCGTACCGACATCGCTTACCTCTGTGACATGGTTCAGGCCTGTATCGAAGCCGGCGCAACCACCATCAACCTACCGGATACGACAGGCTATTGTACACCCAGCGAATATGCCTCCATTTTCAAACAGGTGATCGAACGGCTCAAGCCGGCAGATGACATCATCTTTTCAACCCATTGCCATGATGATCTGGGGATGGCAGTAGCCAACTCACTGTCTGGTGTTTTGGCTGGCGCGCGGCAGATTGAATGCACAATCAATGGTATCGGAGAGCGTGCCGGCAATGCTTCACTGGAAGAGGTTGTGATGGCGATGAATGTGCGCGCAGAGCGGTTTGGTGTGCATACAAACATCAACACACGCGCCCTTATGGAGTCGAGCAATATGGTGCAGATTGCATCCGGATTTGCGGTGCCGCCCAACAAGGCCATTGTGGGCAAAAATGCGTTCAGCCACGAAGCTGGTATCCACCAGCATGGCGTGTTGAAGAGCCGCGAAACGTATGAAATCATGCGGGCAGAAGACGTGGGACAAGATGCCGAGCAGATTCGACTTGGGCGACACTCCGGCCGGCATGGATTCCTGAGCCGGCTCGAAAAAATGGGCCTCGAAGTGCCTGAAGAATCGCGCGATGAACTGTATACCCGTTTCCTCGCACTGGCTGATCAAAAGAAAGAAATTTTCGAGGCAGACCTGTATGACCTGTACCACGAAAAAAACTCCTTAAATAAACCCGATTATGTCCTCGAGAAAATGGAGGTCCGTGTTGATACGGGCACCGCAGCACGCGCTTCGGTCACCATTTTCCATACCCGGATGAAAGCGTTCCACACAGAAACAGCAACCGGAGATGGCCCGGTCGAGGCGCTGTACCGGGCAATTAATCACGCTGTTGGTACCGCGCACGAACTGATAAGCTATTCAATTCAGTCGATTACGGAAGGAGCTGATGCCGTTGGGGAAGTTCGCGTGTTCACAGGTACAGACAACCAACAATTTTCAGGTGAGGCAAAAAGCACAGACGTGTTGAAAGCCTCTGCAGAAGCCTACCTGGCATCGCTCAATAAGCTGGTTGCTGGTAAGCGTGATGAGGCTAACCAGAACTTTATTGCTGGTGGCATCATCGACTCCTTCGACAGAATTCAATAACCGATTGGTAAGTAGCCAGCCGGCCCCTTAAGAGACAAGCGAATGACGATTACAGAAAAAATCATGGCTCGCAACGCGGGCAGAGACCGTGTAGCGCCAGGTGAAAATATCTGGATTGATGTAGACGTATTGATGACCCATGACGTATGTGGTCCACCTACCATCGGAATTTTTAAACGCGAGTTTGGTGAAAATGCAAAGGTGTTTGACCCCGAGAAGGTTGTGATTATGCCGGATCACTACATCTTTACAGCTGACATGCACGCCAACCGGAATATCGAAATTCTGCGTGCATTTGCGAAGGAGCACAACCTCCCGCATTATTACGATGTGGGCACAGACCGCTACAAAGGTGTATGCCACATTGGCCTTGCTGAAGAAGGATTCAACCGTCCTGGTACGGTACTGATTGGTACCGACAGCCATTCCTGTACATCGGGTGCTTTTGGCATGTTCTCAACGGGCGTTGGCAATACAGACGCAGCCCTCATTATGGGGACTGGCAAAATCTGGGTTAAAGTACCAGAGACCATGAAGTTCGTCTTTAATGGTAGCCTGCCACCATACCTGATGGCAAAAGACCTGATTTTGACCATCATTGGCGATATCGGGTGTGACGGCGGTACGTATCGTGCGCTGGAATTTGATGGCGAGGCCGTGTTTGACTTGTCGATGCAGGAGCGGATGACCCTTACCAACATGGCGATCGAAGCCGGCGGTAAAAGCGGCATTATTCCTCCAGACCAGGTCACCTTTGACTACGTGCAGGCCCGGACCAACGCTACGTTTGATCCGCTGTACAGCGACGACAACGCAAACTACCACTCTGTACGCACCTACGACGTGTCCCGATTGGAGCCCGTTGTCGCAAAACCACACAGTCCGGACAATAAGGCCACGGTTCGTGAAGTAGAAGGCACGCGCCTCGATCGGGCTTACATCGGCAGTTGCACCGGTGGTAAACTGGAAGACTTTGAGGCCGCAGCGCGCATTCTGAAAGGGCAGGAGACACGTATTCCAACTTTCATCGTGCCGGCCACCACCGAGGTCGCCCGCGACTTGCACACCAGCATGGTTGATGGCGAATCCATCTATGATATCTTTATTAATGCAGGGTGCCAGATTGGCCAGTCGAGCTGTGCAGCTTGCCTGGGTGGCCCCAAAGATACGTTTGGACGGACACACGGAGAAGAGGTGGTCATCTCAACAACCAACAGGAATTTTCCTGGCCGGATGGGCTCCAAGCAGTCTTCTGTATACCTGGCTTCTCCTTTGACGGTGGCTGCTTCAGCAGTGTCAGGTGTGATTACAGACCCACGCGAGGTCCTTGTATAATTAAAAGTTGAACGGGCCTGGTGCCCGAAACAGAAAGAGCAATGAAAGAAATTATTGAAGGCCTCGCATACGTACTGGGTGACTCCATAGATACGGATCAGATGATTCCTGCTGAACATCTTGTGTATAGTTTGTCTGATCCGGAAGAGCGGAAGAAATATGGCCAGTATGCCCTGAGCGGTGTGCCCGTAGGCAAGCAGGGGCTCCCGTATGGCGACAAACCGTTTACCGAAGAAGGATCATATGAGAGCCCGTATAAAATCATTATTGGCGGTTCTAATTTTGGATGTGGCTCATCCCGCGAACATGCGCCGTTTGCGTTGATGGTTGCCGGCTGTGAAGCAGCAATTGCAGAGAGCTTTGCCCGTATTTTTTATCGCAACTCCGTATTTGGGGGTTTTCTGGTGCGTTTTGAACGGCGCCATAAAATAAACGACCGTATCAAAACAGGTGACAACCTTCGCCTTGATACTACGCTTGGAAAACTGACCAACCTGACAACAGGAGAAGAGTTTTTGCTCGATCCACTAGGTGAGGTGGCAGAAATTCTCAAAGCTGGCAATGTGTTTGAATACGCGCGGCAAGCCGGACTCATGAACACATAGCGCGCCCCTTTCCTTTACACCGTATAAACTCCCCTAGCCATGGCTAATCACATCGAACTATTTGATACCACCCTGCGAGATGGTACGCAGGGAGAACACGTCACCATGTCCGCTCAGGACAAAATTCGTATCGCAAAACGGCTTGACCTCATGGGGATTGATATTATTGAGGGCGGCTGGCCTGGATCCAACCCAAAAGATCAAGAGTTTTTTAGCAGGGCCCGCGATGAAGATTTCCAGCATGCACGCATTTGTGCTTTTGGTTCAACCCGTCGTGTGCAGTTTGCGCCGGAAGATGATCCGAACTTGAAGGCCATGTTGCAGGCCCAAACACCGGTTGTATCCATTTTTGGTAAAAGCTGGACTTTGCACGCCGAAGTGGCGCTCGGCGTTACCTTGGCTGAGAACGTTGACTTGATCCGGTCGTCTGTAGCGTATTTGAAATCGCACGGTAAACACATCGTGTACGATGCTGAGCACTTTTTTGACGGGTACAAGGAGCATCCATCATATGCACTTGAAACCCTCCAGGCCGCAACAGAAGCGGGCGCCAATGTACTCGTATTATGCGATACCAACGGGGGAACGCTTCCTATGGAGGTGTACAACATCGTGGGAGAGATTGTGCGGAAGTTTGACATTCCGATTGGGATTCACACGCACAACGATGGCGCATGTGCCGTTGCCAATACCTTGATGGCCGTTGAGGCCGGCGCAACGCACGTCCAAGGTACAATCAACGGCATTGGCGAACGGTGTGGTAACGCAGACCTGTGCGCAGTCATTGCTGATTTGCAGATCAAAATGGGTTACCAATGCGTCGATCCAGCCCAGCTTGGTACGCTGGCTGATATGAGCCATTTTGTCGATGAAGTCGCTAACCTGGATCCGGTAGATCGTGCAGCATTTGTAGGCCGAAGCGCGTTTGCGCATAAAGGCGGCATCCATGTGTCGGCGGTAATGAAAGAGCCGCGCGCATACGAACACATTGAACCGGAAATTGTTGGCAACAAGCGCCGCGTACTGGTTTCAGACCTCTCCGGACAAAGCAATGTGCGCTACAAAGCTGAGGAGCTGGGTATTGCGCTTGCTGAAAAAGACATCGCCAAAAAAGCGGTGCAGCGCATCAAGGAGCTGGAGCATCTTGGCTATGAGTTTGAGGGCGCGGAAGCTTCCTTTGAACTTTTGCTCAGAACCATCAAAGGAGATGCTGCCGAGTTCTTTACACTTGAGCGGCTCCGCGTCCGTAGCGAAGACGGACAGGCTGACCGGGCGTTTTCAGAAGCTACGCTGGCTGTGAATGTACATGGTCACCGTACGTTGGTAGCGGCTGAAGGGTTGGGGCCGGTTGATGCCATGTCCAACGCACTTCGTGAGGCCCTTGTTGGCTTCTATCCGGATTTGCTTGATGTACGACTTGCAGACTACAAAGTACGCGTGCTGACGCCAGAAGAAGGCACAGCCGCCAAGGTTCGGGTGCTTATCGAGCACAGGACCAATGCGAGTAATGGCTGGCATACCGTGGGTGTGTCGAACAATTTGCTGGATGCTAGCTGGCAGGCTTTGTCAGACGGGATTCGCTACCACCTGATGACCACCAATGCCACGGTTGCCGAGCGCCAGACTGCACCTTATCAGGCCCGCCATACAGCGCGTGCCGCCGCGGCCGTCTAGTCGGAATACTCCTGCAGCCGGCTTGGGGATGTAAAAGGGCCGGCTTCGGGAGCAAGGATATTCTTATCTGTACAGCTTAAGACGAACTGCACAATGCATGTCAATTGATATGCGTGCAGCCCCCCGCCAGGGTCACACCGGGCGGGCACCGCTGTCCTTTAAGATTATAGATTCCTTGTAATGACATCTTCAGGTTTTAGGGTACCCCAGGATCTTCCAACCGATAGTTTATATAATCACGCGTTTGAACACGATGCTTGTGGTGTGGGCTTTATTTGCTCAATCCACAATACACAGAGCCACGATATAGTCCAGCGAGGGCTGCAGATTCTAGAAAATCTCGACCACCGCGGTGCAACAGGAGCTGATCCTGATACGGGAGATGGTGCCGGCATTCTAGTGCAAACACCGCATCGATTTCTGCGCACCGTCGCCGCTGAAGCAGGGATTAACCTGCCAGAAATGGGGGCTTATGGCGTCGGGATGGCTTTCTTGTCAAAGGACAAAAAAGCTTTTAGTCAGCAAGAGGCTGTGATCGAATCTGTTGTTGAGGCTGAAGGTCTGCGTTTTCTGGGATGGCGCGCAGTACCTGTTGATAGCACGGCGATTGGAATAGCAGCACGCGAGACAGAGCCAGCAATGCGTCAGTTCTTTGTCGGCTGGGGCAGTACAGAACTCGCTGTTAATGCATTTGAGCGGAAACTCTTCTTAATTCGCAAGCTAATCGAAAATAAAATCAGGAAGGAAGATCAAGCTGGGGCTGACGATTTCTACCTGACAAGCCTTTCGAGCCGGACGCTGATTTACAAAGGCATGCTCACCACCCATCAGTTGAGCACGTACTTTGCCGATTTGAATAATCCGCTCTTTGAAAGTGCACTGGCGATGGTGCACTCTCGATTCAGTACCAATACTTTTCCACACTGGTCTTTGGCCCAGCCATTTCGCCGGATGAGCCATAACGGTGAAATTAACACCTTGCGTGGCAATATCAACTGGATGAAGTCGCGACAGGCTTTATTTGATGCGCCGAAGTTTGGCGGTGATATTTCTCGGCTGCTGCCCATTCTCGATGAGGGTGCGAGCGACTCGCAGGTGTTTGACAACGCGCTTGAGCTTATCTGCCACTCCGGCCGTTCCTTGCCGCACGCTATGATGATGATGATCCCGGAGGCGTGGGAGCATAACGATAACATGGATCCGGCAAAGAAGGCGTTTTACAGTTACCACAGCTGCCTGATGGAGCCTTGGGACGGCCCGGCAACAGTGCCATTTACCGATGGCCGCTATATCGGCGCTGTCCTCGACCGTAATGGGTTGCGACCATCCCGATTCACCGTAACGAAGGATGGCATTGTTGTCCTGGCTTCAGAAACCGGAGTGCTCGATTTTGATCCGGCTGAGATTGTTCGCAAGGGCCGGCTTCAGCCTGGTAAAATGTTTTTGGTGGATTTAAAAGAGCAGCGAATCATTGAAGATGAAGAAATCAAAGCAACCATAAGCAACAAGGCGCCATACGGCGAGTGGCTTGCAGAGAGTCTGATTCACCTGGATGATCTGCCAGCAGCAGCAGAGGTGCCGGCTGTGCGTGCGCGAGAGACGTTGCGCCGCGACTTGCATCTTTTCGGCTACACCCGGGAAGACCGTGATATTCTGATGCCACCTATGCTGTTTAATGGCAAAGAAGGACTGGGGTCGATGGGTGACGATACGCCGCTTGCAGTGTTGTCTGAGCGGCCACGGCTGCTGTATGATTATTTCAAACAGCTCTTTGCACAGGTAACCAACCCGCCACTTGATGCGATCCGGGAAGAAATAGTAACCTCACTCTATACGAATCTTGGCGCACAGCACAACCTGTTTGCAACGGGGCCGGATAGCTGCCAGCTGCTCCGACTCAAGCACCCGATTTTCTCGAACAAAGACCTTGCACGCCTCAAAGCCAGCACCCGCGATACGCTGAAGTCTACAACCATTCCAATGGTTTTTGATGCAGCTAAAGGCGGAGAAGGACTTGAGGCCGGCCTTAAAACCATGTTTGCTGCAGCATCTGAGGCAATTGATGCCGGCACATCGATTCTAATCCTGAGTGATCGCGGATGGACAGATGATCTGCTACCCATTCCTGCATTGTTGGCTACTGCAGCAATGCAGCATCATTTGATTAATACGGGAGATCGCTTTAAAACCAGCCTCGTTATCGAAAGTGGTGAGCCCCGCGAAGTCCACCATTTTTGCACGCTGATAGGATATGGCGCTGATGTGATTAATCCGTATGTCGCATTTGAATTTGCTACAGATGTGATTGCTGCCGCCGGTGCAGATACTGCATTGGAGCAAGCTCACAAAAATTACATCAAGGCAGTAGGAAAAGGCATCTTGAAGGTAATGTCTAAAATGGGCATTTCAACGGTGCAAAGTTACCAGGGCGCGCAGATTTTTGAAGCAATAGGCATCGGCCGCGAAGTGATTGATCGCTACTTTACCAACACGCCTTCGCGTATTGGTGGTATTGATCTCGATGTGATTGCTGAAGAGGTAAGCCGGCGCCATGAATACGCCCTGCACAAAGCCGGCAATGTAGCGCATGACCTGGATGCAGGCGGCCGCTACCAGTGGCGCCGTGATGGCGAACATCACCACCTCAACCCGCTCAGCGTTGCAAAAATTCAGCAAGCTGTCCGTGATAACGATCCTGACACCTATGCTGACTATGCGCGAATTGTAAACACGGAAAGCCGCAAGCGCGGCACGTTGCGGGGCTTAATGGCGTTTCGCAAAGACGTGACGCCAATCCCGATTGAAGAAGTTGAGCCGTGGACGGAAATTGTGAAGCGGTTCAAAACGGGTGCGATGTCCTACGGATCCATTAGCCAGGAGACCCATGAAACGCTCGCCGTCGCCATGAACAAGCTTGGCGGGAGGAGCAACACCGGCGAAGGCGGTGAAGATCCAGAACGTTACAATATCAACAGTCCGAAGCGTAGCCGCATCAAACAGGTGGCTTCCGGAAGGTTTGGCGTGACCATTTCGTATCTCGCCAGTGCGGATGAGATACAAATTAAAATGGCGCAGGGGGCAAAGCCCGGGGAAGGCGGACAATTACCAGGAGAGAAGGTGTATCCATGGATCGCAAAAACGCGGCACTCAACACCATACGTTGGTCTCATTTCGCCGCCGCCGCACCATGACATCTACTCAATTGAAGACTTGGCGCAGCTCATTTTTGACTTGAAGAATGCCAACCCGGAAGCCCGGGTGACAGTGAAGCTGGTTTCTGAAGTTGGCGTGGGTACCATTGCTGCCGGCGTTGCAAAAGGCAAAGCGGATGTGATTCTGATTAGTGGAAACGATGGGGGTACGGGTGCATCACCGCAGACAAGCCTCATGCATGCCGGCATTCCGTGGGAGTTGGGGCTATCAGAGACACAGCAAACCCTGACCCTGAACGGCCTCCGCAGCCGCGTAAAGGTTGAGTGTGACGGACAACTGAAAACCGGACGCGACGTCGCCATTGCCTGTTTGCTTGGCGCAGAAGAGTTCGGCTTTGCAACGGTGCCGCTGATTGCTATGGGCTGCATCATGATGCGGAAGTGTCATTTGAATACCTGCCCGGTTGGCATCGCAACCCAGGACCCGGTACTGCGCGCACGCTTTACAGGGCAGCCTGAGCACGTTGTCAATTACTTCTACTTTGTTGCACAGGAGTTGCGGCAGTACATGGCGGAACTGGGCGTGCGCACCATTGATGAAATGAAAGGCCGGGTTGAACTGCTTGAAGCTGATGTGGATGAAACGCGCTGGAAGGCAAAGCACGTTGATCTGGCGCCGATCCTGAAAAAAGTAGAAACGCCGGCATTCCTCAAGCCATACCGTACTGATGACCAGGACCATGGCCTCGATAGTGTGCGCGACCAATGGTTGATTGAGAAAGCTGCCCTTACCCTTAAAAGCGGTGCGCCTGTCACCATTCGTACCGCCATAAGCAATCGGGACCGCACGTTTGGTACCATGCTGAGCAACCGGGTTGCCCGAAGATTTGGGCTGGATGGCCTGCCTGATGGCACGATCAACATCGAGTGCAATGGGTCTGCGGGGCAGAGCTTTGGCGCGTTTGGCGTCAAAGGGCTCCGGTTGCAACTGGATGGGGATGCCAATGACTACTTCGGCAAGGGCCTATCCGGGGCCACGTTGGTTGTTCGCCCGCAGAAATCTGCCGGCTTTGTTGCCGAAGATAATATTATCATAGGCAATGTGGCACTCTATGGCGCTACCAGCGGTGAGGTCTTTATCAGAGGGAAAGCCGGCGAGCGGTTCTGTGTCCGGAATAGCGGCGTGACAGCTGTTGTTGAAGGCGTGGGCGATCATGGATGTGAGTACATGACAGGCGGCAAAGTTGTTGTCCTCGGTGCAACCGGAAGAAACTTTGCCGCAGGGATGAGCGGGGGCATTGCCTATGTGTTTGATAAAGCCGGAACCTTCGCTGGCTCGTATTGCAATACGGAGATGGTTGACCTCGAGAAAGTGTCGAGCAAAGAGGAAGTGGCTTTCCTGAAAAACCTCGTCACTGCCCACCATAAATACACCGGGAGCGCTGTTGCTTCAGAAGTGCTGGCTTCATGGGAAACGGCCTTGCAACAGTTTGTGAAGGTGATTCCAGTTGAGTACAAAAAAGCGTTGAAACGCCTGGAAGAACAGGCTGATGATTCCATGGCTGCATCCGTTGCAGCCTGACCACCCACTGAATTGACGCTGTTTCTCGTGAATGCTGCTTGCGCAGCTGTAGGCGAGGAACGCGGTTTTGATGCTTGAACCTAGATTTTGAATAGAAACATGACCAAAGATAAAACGCGCGGATTTCTTCAGTTCAAACGGACGTTGCCGAAAAAAAGGGCCGTTGAAGAGCGCTTGCAGGATAGCAAAGAGATTTATTATCCCTTTCCTGAAGAGTATTTGATTCAGCAGTCTTCTCGTTGTATGGATTGTGGGGTGCCTTTTTGCCATGCGGGTTGTCCGCTTGGTAACAAGATTCCTGAATGGAATGACCTGGTATTTAAAGAGCGGTGGCAAGAAGCGTATCACAAGCTGGCCTCCACCAATAACTTTCCTGAATTTACGGGCCGTATTTGTCCGGCGCCTTGTGAAGCAGCCTGTGTGCTGGGGATCAATGACGATCCGGTTACGATTGAGCAAATCGAAAAGGAGATTATCGAACATGCATTTGACGCCGGCTGGGTCGTGCCAGCAACACCTGAAGTCCGTACGGGCAAACGTGTAGCGGTAGTTGGTTCTGGGCCTGCCGGACTGGCGTGTGCTGCCCAGCTCAACGAAGCGGGGCATGCGGTAACCGTCTTTGAACGGGATGATAAACCCGGTGGGCTGTTGCAGTACGGCATCCCCGATTTCAA
Organism: Bacteroidota bacterium; assembly: GCA_039111535.1. Taxonomy (NCBI): domain Bacteria; kingdom Pseudomonadati; phylum Bacteroidota; species Bacteroidota bacterium. Next base: position 58,702 of record JBCCIM010000014.1, read on the forward strand.
ACTTGAGAAGTCCGTGGTCGCGCGACGTGTTGCGTTAATGGAAGCAGCCGGCATCGTATTCAAAACAGGCGTTCGGGTAGGCGAAGACATTTCTGTTGAGGAGCTCATGGCATTCGACGCTGTTGTGCTGTGCGTTGGTGCAACGCAGGCGCGCGATGTAGGTGCGCCCGGGCGCGATCTCGAAGGCATCCATCTTGCGTGGGACTACCTGTGGCAGCAAAACAAACGCGTTGCCAGCGAATCGTTTGACGTGCCGGCCATCGATGCAGCTGACAAAAACGTAATTGTAATTGGGGGCGGCGATACCGGGAGCGACTGTGTTGGTACAGCCAACCGGCAGGGCGCCAAATCCGTCATTCAGTTTGAGCTTTTGCCTACACCGCCCGAAGACCGGCCTGCGCATCAGCCGTGGCCTTATTACCCGATGGTGCTCCGTACCAGTTCTTCCCATGAAGAAGGCGCTGACCGCAAATGGTCGGTATTAACAACGAACTTCAAAGGCGATAACGGCAAGCTTACGCACCTTACGACCGTAAATGTTGAAATGGAGAAAGATGCTACCGGCAGGATGGTTTTGAATGAAATGGAAGGGACCAAGAAGCAATGGCCTGTGGATCTTGTTGTGCTGGCGGTTGGATACACGGGGCCAGAGAAGGCAGGTTTGCTCGACAAACTGGATGTGGTGTTAACAGACCGGGGCAATATCGATACGACAGATGGCTACGCAACGTCAGTGCCAGGCGTATTTGCGGCAGGTGATGGCCGGCGTGGGCAGTCGCTTGTTGTATGGGCCATTTCCGAAGGGAGAGAAGCTGCGGCTGCGGCTGATGCCTATTTGATGGAGGAAAGCCGGCTGCCCCAGAAAGGCGAAGGAGATATCCCATTCATTCGTTAGTGCGTTTTCGTGCGCCCCGATTGCCTAAAGAAACAAATTACGCTAATCATCTTATGATGCGGGCAATTAAAACTGTTCGCGTGCGATGCCTGTTGTACAAGAGAATCTTATCCCTCAAGAAAGAGAACCAGTGCCTGTGAGTGCGACCGATGTGGTGCGTGTTTTTGGTCCGGCCTCCCTGTCTAACCTGGGGCCGGGTTTTGATACCCTCGGCCTTTGCCTGGAAGGTGTAGGTGATGTCATTGAAGCACGGCGAGTGGAGACACCGGGTATCCACATTGTGTTGAATGAACATCCGTTTAGCGCGGGCATTACGCTTGATCCTGATAAAAATACAGCCGGTGTCGCTGCACGGATGGTCGCAGCACAACTCGGCTATACTGGTGGCCTGGAATTACGGATTCAAAAAGGCTTCAAGCCTGGGTCGGGTATAGGAAGTTCAGCAGCTTCTGCTGTTGGTGCTGCCTATGCCACGGGCGAGTTGTTGTCTCCAGGCATGAGTAAACATGAACTGGTAGATGCCGTGCTTGGTGGCGAGGCATTGGCCTCTGGTGCGCGGCATGGAGACAATGTGCTGCCGGCCTTGTTCGGTGGCCTCATGCTCGTCTCATCCAGTGATCCGAACCAATATCGAAACATAGAAATACCAGCCGGCTTGTGGATTGTGGCAATCTTGCCCGAAGTACAGGTACTGACCCGTGAAGCGCGGGCGATGCTCCCCGTCCAGGTACCGATGCAACACGCCGTAAATCAGGCTTCTTCGCTCGCTTTCATGATTGAAGCATTTCGTGCCGGCGATTGGGCGGAAGTGGGGCAGAGGATGATGGAAGATCAGTTGGCAGAACCTGTGCGGTCTACACTCGTACCATGCTACAGCCAAATCAAGGCGGCTGCTATGGCGGCGGGAGCATTCGGTTGCGCATTGACCGGTTCAGGCCCCGCGATGTTTGCCATTTCTGATAAGCATGCAGAGGCCCAATCTGTAATGCTTGCCATGCAGGAAGCCAGTCTTGCCACGGGCATCGCTTCATCCGCTTACCTCTCCAGGGTCAATGAGGGCCGGCGCCCCAAGTGGCGCTGTAGTTGATGGTGGCGGGGACGAGGGGGGCGATGATATCGGCTGTCTGACCGGCCTGGAAGTGCAGCGGGCCCAGGGGGAATTCGACATAGGCGTGGCGCAGCAGCAGGGCGTTTTTGTTTTCGGGGGTGGCGCCGTAAAAGTCGACCTCCAATTTGCCCCTGACGGCGGCGCGTTCGAGGTTGAGTCCCAGGCGCGTCTGGCGCGCCGTCAGACTCAGGGCGGCGCTCTCGCGACCGTCCCTTTGCGGCTTTACATAGACGATGTAGTTGCCGTGGCTGGAGATGGCGCTGTCGCGGGCC